>JAEZAU010000022.1 GCA_023430325.1 Bacteroidota bacterium
CCCGGCTGCAGGACAATATCGGTGGAAGCACTTTCGATGAGATCGTGTTCCAAAGCGACTTCGCCGATCCGATCAACGAAAAGAACAAACTGGAATGGGGCGTGAAAGGCCAGTACAAACTGGACAATACGTTCATCGATGTCTTTCTCACTTCACCGGAGATAGGCGAAAATGTTCTCGATACTTCGCTCACCAACGATTACGAGATCACCGACATCATCAATGCCGCATACTTCAATTGGTCGCGCAAGCTCACCGATCGCTGGAGCATGCAGGCCGGCTTGCGTTTCGAGCAGACGTGGTTCGTAACAGAGTTGCGTGGAAAGGACCAGACGTTCAGCTACAAGTATCCCGATGGCTTGGAGAACATCGAACGCGCGCTCTTTCCCGCGCTTTATCTCAGCCGCAAATGGGATGGCAGCACGCGCGAACTGCAGATCAATTTCTCACGCAAGATCAACCGGCCGCGCTTCTGGCAGATCATGCCGTTCATCATGTTCAGTGACAGCCGCAACGTGCGCATCGGCAATCCGGCGATCGCGCCGGAGATGAGCAACATCGGCGAGGTGAACCACCTGCTTCCCTTCATGAAAGGCAAGGCCAGCTGGCTCACATCGGTCTACAGCCGCTATACCACCGATGTCATCACCAGCTTCGCCACGCCACTGCCTTCCGACACCACCATCCTGCTCAACACCTTCGTGAACGGCAGCCATGAAGTGACCGGCGGCTGGGAGAACGTGCTGAAGATCGAACCTGTGCAGGGGCTGCAGTTCACCTTGAGCGGCTTGCTGCAATACACCAACGTGGCGCTCAACGCGGCGCAGGGCGGCGCACGCAACGAAGGCTACAACTGGGAGGCCAAGGCGCTGGTGAACTGGCGCTTCATGAAGGATTGGACCGTGCAGCTCAACGGCGAATACGAAAGCCCCGAGATAACACCGCAGGGCCGCCGCATGGAACAGTATTACATGGATGCGTCGCTCAGCCACGACTTCACCAAACGGCTTACCGGCGTGCTCAGCGTGAACGATGTCTTCTACACCAACCGCTGGGGCAACATCCTGGACACGCCGTTCCTGTACCAGGAGAATTTCCGCCGGCGCGAGCAGCGGTTCGTAAGGTTCACCCTCACCTGGAAGTTCGGCGAACAGAACGCATCGCTCTTCCGCCGGAACCGCGGCCAGCAGCAACAGCGGGAACCCGGTGGGAATGGTGGCAGTGGTGAAGGGGATTTTTAGGGCGTGCCCCTGCGGGTCGCGCTATCCGCTGCAAGTCCTCCTCCCTACGCTCGTGCGGGCTTTCCGCTTCTATCGCTCACGCGCTAGCGCAGTGCCGGATGATCCGATCATCATGACAGATCGCTTGGGATCAATGCTTCATGAATCGCGCGGTCCGGATATGTCCTTTGCGATCGGTCAGTGAAATGAAATACACTCCCGGCGATAGGTGATTGACATCAAGCGTTCTTCGGTCTACGTATACAGGCGCTAAAAGGCGACCAAGTGAAGAGAACATATATAGATCGGCTTCCCTTATCAGATCTTCTGGCAAACCGACGTGGCCGGCTCCTGCATAAAAGAGCACATCGAAAGTCGATAGTTCATGAATACTTTGCCAGTAATACATCACTTGATCGCAACTATCGATTGGAGGAATAACCTCATTCATCCAATATGGGTTCTCAAAGACCATGGTCTGAGAGGAATCTTTCAAGCATAACATCCTTTCAGTAACATTCTGAAAGGGAAAGAGCAATCCGCGACCGATATCGCCAACTCCTTCCAACCACACCAACTCATTCGATAGATAATAGAATTTCGGATCAGGCGGCAGGACCGGCTGACTAAATTGTGAGACCTGCCAAGGTATTACAGAGCTGATACTGTCAATGTATGCAGGAGGATATGGAAATGAAAATCCAAATTCAATGGTGTCACCAACATTTCCAAAATAATAGATCATATACTCACCATCATTGCCGCAACAATAGAATACTTTTCTTGCCACTGTATCCTCCCGGAGGTAGTAATGCTGCAAGGAATCGTAGCCACTTGAATTCAAGATCTTATATGATAAACCATTGATGGAGGTATCACCATTCAACGTTAACGTTCGAACTTCATGTGTCGTCCATTCAAATCTATACTCGCTCCACTTATGCCCTTCAACGATCATCGGCCTGTAGCCTTGGCCTGCGACAAGACCAGTGATCAGTAGATGGAGCATAAGGGAAGAACTACGCATGGCAACAGGTTAAATGGACAATACTCGATCGGAACATCCATCTAATGTAAAGATGTTCTCAAATCCCGATCCGCTGCTTGGATCTACAGCATCCCGACAGAGATAACTTCAATTGAGAGATCACCCGCCTCTACGCGATCTGCGAAAGGGATAGAAATGGAAAGCCCGCACGGCGCGCAGCGACGGAGGACTTGCAATGGATAGCCCGGTGACCGCGGCTTTTGCGCGGGCATTCGCCCAAAAAACCTACAGCGCTTCGATCTCGAACTTCGGGCAGCCTACCTGGCCCCCATCACCGTAGAAATCGATGAAGCGGAGTTTGTAGAAGATCCCATCAGCGTCCTGGATGATGTAGCTGCGTTGCGGTAATATGGTATAGGAACTGGTATCGAAGGAATATTCCTTCCAATCGAATCCGATCGCATCGCGTGCGCTGCTGAACGGGTATTGCAGTGTATCGGCAAGTACCACGTCCTTGAAGTCCATGCCGGTCACGCGTGCGACCCTGGTGGTGCTGCGATCGCTGAGCACGCCGGTAACGATGTACGCGAGTAACGGATCGTAGAACTGGTGCGTGTACTGCGTGAAGCAGATGTCCCACGCGCCGCGCGGCGGGCCGATCGGAACCGTGCCGGTGGTGAAGCTGTAATGCGTAGAGCTGCGGGTGGGATCCTTCGTCACCGTTACGGTGTTGACGTTGTTGCCTGCGATCGATGCGATCTCAAAGGTGAAGGAGGTGGCATTTACCGCGATAGGCCGC
Source organism: Bacteroidota bacterium (assembly GCA_023430325.1). Classification (GTDB taxonomy): domain Bacteria; phylum Bacteroidota; class Bacteroidia; order Flavobacteriales_F; family PHOS-HE28; genus PHOS-HE28. Next base: position 3,008 of record JAEZAU010000022.1, read on the forward strand.
ACTTTACGCAGGCCCATGGAAGCACCAAAAGCGTTGAAGCCAAGATCGATCACGTAGACATTGTCGGTTCCACGCCAATCACCGAACGCGGTGCTATCGGGGTTGCCGCTGGATGCATCGATCTTCTTTCCTGCGGACATGCCGGCGGTATCGGTCTGCTGATCGATCGATACGTTGCCGATGTTCCATGCGGCCATGCCTTTCGATCCGTTGAGCATGATACGCCAGCCTTCTGCGCTGCTCTCGAACGCAAGGTCCCAAGCGGTCTTGATGTTGGTGCTTACCACACTTCCGCTGGAAAGATCCACCCACACCTGGTCCTGGTAGTTCGGCCCCATACACACGGACATGGTGCGCGCTTCGCCGGGCGGCCGCGCTGGTACCGGCAACTCTTCCTTCATGCAACTTGTGAGCAGCACGGCAAGGATCGGTATGACGATGGATCGGATGGTCATTCCGCGTTCTTTTTCAGGTCGAGCTCAAGGCGCAGGAACCAGGTGCGGCCGGTGGTCATGGGCACGGAAGCCGAGCCACCGCTGTGTATGCCACCGGCCATCGCGGACTGAACGTTCTGCACATCAAAAAGATCCTTGCAACCGATCGAGAGCGCGAGACGCTGGCGCCAGAGCTGTTTGGTGAGCGTGGCATCGGCCAGGTGGTATGCGGCGATGAAGCTGCGGCCGATCGAACCTTCCGCCAGCTGTGTGTAATTGGCCAGCTCACCCTGGTACTTCCAGAAGGCCGAGACCGACCAGCCTTTGCCTTTCCACTGGCGGGTGATGGAGCCGCGCAATTCGGGCGTAAAGAGATAGCTGCCGCCCCACTCGATCGCCAGATCATCCTTGCGGCCCGTGGTGCCACCACCGATCGAAACGATCCAATGCGAATTGTCCCAGCTGGCGCCGATGGTGCCACCGACGGTACTGTAACGGCCGACGTTGATGTAGCTGTAGCGCGTGCCTTCGATCTGCGCCAGCGTGATCAGATCATTGATGTTGTTGTAGAACAGGTTGATCTCGCTCTTGTAGACCGACTTTTCCTTCGCCTTGCGATAGGTGATGCCGGTGCTGTAGTTGTGTGATCGTTCAGCTGCAAGATCATCGTTGCCCACAATGTCATGGTTCACGTCCACGAAGAAAAAGTAGAGTTCTTTCAACGACGGTGCACGGAAACCTTGGGCATACGATGCACGCCAAGTGAAGCTGTCGTTCAACCGCCAGCGTATGTTCAATGAAGGGATGATCGGTGCACCGTAACGCGTGTTGTACGCAGCGCGCACTCCCGGCCGGAGCGTTAGCTCCCTGGTCACCGCATACTCCAGGCTACCGAAGATGGCGTAGTCACCGATGCTTTGTTCGCCGTCACCGATCCGTTCTCCGGTCCCGGTCTCAAGGTTCAGATCGGTACCAATTTCGTAGGCGATCTTCGAACTATCGGGCGCGGATGCGAACACCGCCCTGATGTTGTTCAGCGTGAAGCGAGTGGTATCCTGCATGCCCTCAATGTCAGCGAGCTGCTCGCCAAGCGTTGTCAGGTCGCGGAACCAGGTGTTGCGTGTGCGATCGTAGCGGCCGTGCGCGGCGTGCAAGGTGACCCGCTTCCCCTTGTTCAACCGGGCTTCTGCGAAGACGGCATTATCAAGACGAAGGGTGAGGTATTCTTCATCAAAGGCCGTTTCATAATAAGGCGCGCGCGGACGTCCGCGGTTCACGATCAGGTCATGCATCAACTCGCCCTTGTAACCGATGGTCCATCGATCGCCGATCCAGCGGTAGTTGAGCCGGCCGAAATACTGCTCGCGCGGTTTCCATTGCTGGAAGCGTGAAGTATCTGCGATGTGCGGCTCGAAAGAAGGAATACCAGGCTTGGACGGATCCCATCCAGCGAAAAAATTCCTTCCGCCACCGATCAGTACTTCACTCCTACCCCAACGCCTTCCGGCATTAATGCTAGCGTTCAGCCTGCCGATATGCTCGGTGTAAACGCTGGCTTTGAGGCTTGGTTCGCGGGCGCTTTTCCGGGTAATAAGGTTGATCGTTCCGGCCAATGCATTCGTTCCGTAATTGACGCTCAACGGGCCTTCCACGATCTCTGCCCGTTCAATGCCCGAGAGATCTATCTGCGCCAGATCGATGTTGCCGTTCATCCTGCCGATCACCGGAACACCATCGATCAGGATCTTCACGTTCTCGCCACTGAGGCCTTGCATGCTCAACGAGCTTCCGAGGATGTTGTCCTGAGCGAGGCGGATGTTCAATTCGTTGCGCAACGCATCGCCGAGATTTTGTGCCGCCAAACGCTTGAACTGTTCCTGATCGATGACTCGTACACGGTGTACGGCCTTTTCCGTGGAAGATGGCGCATACTGCCCGGTGACCACGAACTCATCAAGTTGTTGCGCGGATCGTTGAAGCTGGATCGTGATCGGATCGATGTTTCGGATGGTGTCTGTGAAGGTCCTGTAACCGATGAAGGAGACACGCAGCACAACACCGGAGGTGACAATGCCCGGGGAGATCGGGATCGAGACCTTTCCATCGGGTCCGGTGACCGCCATACCCGGCCCACCATGGCCCATCGGCTGCCAATTGACATGCGCGTATGCTACCGCCTCGCGCGAGGAGGCGTCCTGGATCGAGAGATGCAACTGTGCGCAGACAGCCGATGCCCACAGCATCGCCACGCTCAAAAGATATCGACCCCACTTCAGACCCATCAGATACTCAAGGCACAAAGGACCGGCACCGAGCCTTCTCGGATCGTCATGGGAGCGTAAACGTCAACGAACTGACCACCGTCATTCCATCCCTGAAAAGCAGCGACCCCGGATGGATCATCCGAGGTCGCTGCCATACCGGAACAACGCGATCATTCGATCACAAAAGACCGTGAGAATGTCGCACCTGCATCGTTCAAGCGGATCATGTATATGCCTGCGTTCAGGCTGGAAACATCGATCGTACGCACCACCGGCCCGGTGGAAGATGAGAGGCGTTGCTGCGCGACGGTACGTCCACTCATATCGTGGATGGTGACCTCGGCATTCGTGCTCGAAGCCGTGATCATCTGCAGTTGGCCCGTGGTCACCGGGTTCGGAAAAAGCGTGAACTCCGCCGAAGCGTTCTCCTGCACCGAAGTGGCGCTTACCAATTCCTGCACGAAAGTGATATCACCGGTGGTGGAACCGCCGAATTCCGTGAAATAGATCTTCCACACATTGCCCGCATTGTCAGTGACAAAGAAGGTGAGCTCTTCATTGTACTCGTATTGGAAGGTCTGCATGTTGAAGGTCTTCCAATCGTAGCCGATGGTGTTGATCTCCGTGGTGTACGGTCCATCCTGCCAGCCGGCCATATCAGGCGTTACACCTTCCACGCGCAATGCAGGGCGACCCTTGTTCAGCAACACGCCAGTCACCGGGTATGCGGTGTGGATCATGGCAACATACTTCGTGAAGAGCATGTCCCAATCGGCCGTTGCAGGCTCGCGATCCAGTGCGGTGTTGTTCTCCAGGGAATAGTAACCAAAGTTCTTGTCCATGTACGGTCCTTTCGAGAGTGTGCCGGTCTGTTCATTGGCACCATCCAGATCGGCCCAGGTGAAGGTGTAGGTGTTCGCGCCAAGGCCATCGATCCGAAGCTTCTTCCATTCGTTGTTGGCGAGCTTCAGCACGAAGATGCTATCACCGGCCACCTGATGGGTAACGATGTTGTATACGCCCCAGCCGAGATCGAACTCGTTCTCCGTAAGGCCCTGGTTCAATGCACCATGGCTCCATGATGTATCGCTGTTGTGAACGCGCGTCCAGTTGCTCATCATTCCGGTGGTATCCACATCCATCCATTCCGCAACTGCATAAGGTGTCTTGTAGGCCTCGATACCTTTTGCCGTGTTCACCAGAATGCTTGCGGTGAAGCCTGTGATCTCAAAGGCCAGATCCCATTCAGCAAGTGGACGGCTGTCGATAACGCCGTTCTGCAGACTATAGAAGGTCTGGGTCGCATTGCCGGCACCGGTGGTCACTGTAACGGTCTCCTGGGCAACGAGGGAAGAAGAAAGAACGGCCGCAACGGCCAGTATAGAAAGTCTCATCGAAATGTCTTGAAGTTTTACGGGCACAAAGCAACAGCCTCTTCACCGCGCGCATCATCATGGAATTGTAACAGAATGAAAAAGCCCGGCCGAAGCCGGGCTTTTTCGCTATTCGAACAAAGATCCTGTTACCGGACCTTCGAGAAGTTGTAGGTCGAAACACCGTTGTCACCTACGAGGCGCAGTGTGTAGTAACCTGCATCGAGGCCACCGACATTGAGCACCACCTGGTTGGTACCGGCAGCGATCGCGCGGGCCGGCATCACTTCAGCACCGGTCATGCTCACCATCACCAGGCTGGTGTTGGCTCCTGCAGGAACGTTAAGCTGAACGGTGATCTGGTCCTGAGCGGGAACAGGCCATACGTTGTCGATAACGATCTCACCGATGCAATCATCAACAGTGAAGGTGACGCCGGTGATGTCCAGATCGGCACAGATGGTCGGATCGGCGAGCAGCAGGAGCATCTCGGTGACCTCCGTTACGCCAGGTACGATGAAACCGAGGTTCAACGTCATTGGATCATACACCAGGCCATGGATGGTGTATTCGCCTTCGGTCGTTACCATGAAAGTAGGAGCATCGGCCACGCTCACGATCATTCCACCGGAAGTGAGCACATAGATGATGCCGCTGCCCGGCGGAACTACTGCCGTTCCTGAAGCTGTAGCACTCAAGGTGCCCATACCTTCGAACAGGCAGACCAGAGCGGTATCGGTCGAGAGCGTACCTGCGAATGCGAGACACTCCTCAGAGCAGTCGATCACGTGCGTAGTGGCACCTTCAACATCAAGGGCACCGCAGATGGTCCCACCGCCTTGGATCAGCAGACCGTTCACATCGAAACCTGTGGTGACACCGAATACGATCGAAGAAAGATCGAGCGTTGCGGGATCGTACACCAGAGTGTGGATCGTATAATCACCGGCCATGGTAACGGTGAACTCAGGTGTGGTGGACACGGCCGTGATGACCAGTTCAGCACCCATGGTGAGCACATAACCTACGCTGTAACCCGCAGGTACGTTCATAGGAGCGGCCACCTCGGCACCGAAGGTCACTGAACCTTCATCGAGGCAGGTCTCGATATCGATCGGATCGAGCATGCCGGCATCGGCCGTGCAATCCTCATCGCAGTCGAGCACCCAGACCTTGGCGCCGATCTCATCGATCGCAGCGCAGTAAGGTCCACCACCCTGGATCAGCATGGTGTAGAGATCATAGCCCCACATTTCACCCAATTCGATGTCACCGATCGGGAATGTGGCTGGATCATAAACGAAGTTCTGGATGGCGTAATGACCGGGTTCGGTGATCGTGAAGCTCGGGTCAGGACCCATCTGCATCACAGTAGCGCTGTCGCCCATCACCAGGATGTAAGTGGAAACATAACCTGGCGGAACCACTGCAGGATCCACTGGTGTAGCGGTGACGGTGACCGTTCCCTCTTCGAGGCATACCGAGCCGAGATCGGAAACAAGTGTTCCGGCAACAGCGTCGCACTCATCGTCACACTCGATCACCATGAACTTCACACCGACCTCGTCCACAACGGCACAGTACATACCGCCGCCTTGGATCAGCATGGAAAAGAAGTCCCATCCATCCATACCCACCACATCATCGATCGGGAAGGTTGCCGGGTCATAGACGAAGCCCTGTATGGCGTAGTGGCCCGGCTCAGTGACCACGAAGCTCGGTGTGGCGCTCATCTGTACGATCATGGCATCTTCCATTTCACCCATCACCAGCAGATAAGCTGCAACGTAACCGGGTGGCAGATCCATGTCTCCTGCCGGCATGGCGGTCAAGGTCACCGATCCATTCTCCAGGCATACGGTCCCCAGATCGGCGGTAAGTGTACCAGGATCTGGGCTGGCGACAAGGACATCTACACCCTCGGTATCAAGATCGGCACAGATCCCTCCGCCACCGGAGATGGTCATATCATCCAGATCGGACAAGGTCGTAACGCCCAACACGATGGTGCTGATCGGGAATGTGCTCTGGCGGTATACGAAGGCATGGATGGAGTAGCTGCCTTCCATATCCACCGTGAAGTATGGATAGGTGGCATCCATGTCGATGATGACACCGGCATCGTTGGCCAGCAGATATACCATGTGGTAGTCAGCCGGTACAACAGCATCACCTGCTCCGATCGCTGCGATGTCAGTTCCGCCTTCCTCGTAACAGAATACGGGTTTGTAACCCTGGAGCGTTCCGGCGTATGCCAGGCATTCGTCATCACATTCAGACACGGTGATGGCTGCGCCTTCCACATCCAGCGCGCCGCAGATCTCACCTCCGCCGGCGATCAACAGAGCATTTACGTCACCACCAGTGGTAACACCAGGGGTCACGGTCGATAGATCCAGCGTCATCGGGTTGTACACGAGAGTATGGATCGTGTAGCTGCCCGCAGCGCTCACGGTGAACATTGGATCCATGGAGACCTGCTCGATCACCAGGGCCGCACCGCTGGTGAGCACGTAACGCACTTCGTAACCATCCGGTACGGTGAGGCCCGTCGCAGCTGAAGCCGAGATCATGGCCGAACCTTCCTCCATGCAAACGAAAGATGAAGTGGCACTGATGCTGCCTGCATCGGCCTCGCAGATCACTGAGCATTCGGTAACGGTGAACATGGCGCCATCAACATCCAACGCTCCGCAGATCTCACCACCGCCGGCGATCAACAAGGCAAAAATGGCGAAGCCGGTGGTCTCACCCGGCACCACGATACCCAGATCGATCGTGGTAGAGTCATAGATCAATGTGTGAATGGTGTAAGTGCCAGTAGCATCCACTGTGAATTGCGGCTCTGCACCCACAGCTTCGATCACCAGATCATCGCCAGAGGTAAGAACATGGATCATGGAGAAACCTTCCGGAACGAATGGCATCTCATCATGGCTGGCGTGAAGCACGGCTTCGCCTTCCACCAGGCACGGAGTAGCATCGGTAGCGATCAGAGTGCCGGCGAACGCTGTGCAGACATCGCCACAATCCAGCACGCTTACCGGAGCGCCGCCAACATCGAGCGATCCGCAGATGTCACCGCCGCCCTGTACCAGCAACGCATGAATATCGCCACCTGTGGTGACACCAGGGACCACCGTGCTAAGATCGAGAGTGGCGCTATCATAGACCAGAGTATGTATGGTGTACATGCCAACGGCATCGACCATGAAAGCAGGGAAATCGTTCGTCTGGCTGATGACCAGATCTTCGCCCATGGTGAGCACATAGATCACCGAGAATCCATCGGGAACATCCATGTCGCCATCTGGCGTGGCTTCCACAATGGCCATTCCGTCCAGGAGACAGATATCATCCAGTGTGGGAGTAAGTCCGCCGGCATCTGGATCAGCCACCGTAACCAGGAGGCCGGTGACATCGAGGCTCGCGCAGATCGATCCGCCGCCGCCGATCAGCAGGGACAGGATATCTGCGCCGGTGGTGGTTCCGAATTCCACACCGGAAAGATCCAGGGTAGCGGAGTCATACACCAGCGTATGGATCCGGAATTCACCAAGCGATGTGACAAGGAATGACGGATCGGGTGAAACCGCTTCGATCACCAGATCATCTCCGCTGGTAAGCACGTACAAGGTGCTATAACCGGTGGGTACAACGGCATCACCGCCCGGTGTGGCCATGATGGTGACACCGCCGGCCTCGAAGCAGACGGAGCCATCTCCGGTGAGCGTACCGGCATCGGCCAGGCATTCAACACCACCTTGTGCTGTTGCTACCATGGGCAACAGTACCGACCATGCGATAGCAGTGGCGGCCACCAGACCGTATACTGCCCTACATCGCATCATACTCTTAAAAAGTCCAATTCTCATCATTGTCATTTGTATTGATCCGTTACACAAAAGATCGACCAGGGGAGTAACCCTTTGAACGATCAAAGCTAGAACATCGAACAAGGGATTCGGTTCGCCGACCAGGAAAAAAATCACGTCGGAACCATGAAATTTTCCGCTTGACAGAAGAGCGCAGATGTGCTATGACCTCTCAGGACTGTGAACGGGTTGTTAAGCATTCGTCTGTGCTGGGCGCCAAGGAGTAACATTGCAATTGTCATGGGCAGGCGCACCATAAGGACCCTTCTTCTCTTGGCCACCCTGAGCGTTATAGGTGTGGTGGCGGCCCAACTTCTCTGGTTGCAGCAAGCGAGCCATTACCGTAAGGAACAGATCACCCTTCAGCAGGAACAGGCGAAGCAGTTGGAGAAGCAATTCAATGACCGGGTGGTCATCGCACTGACCGATGTTACCGAGCAGATCCTTTCGATAAACCACGATCCCACCGATCTGTATGATGCCGTGAAGCAGGAACGGCCCAACTATTTCGCGGTCACCATCAATGACACCCTTCACCCCTACCTGCTTGAATCATTGCTGAAGAAGGAATTCAACCGGCGGAACATCAACGAGGATTTCGAATACGGTATCTACGATTGTTTCACGGACAGCATCGTGTATGGCAACTACGTTTCACTGGATACGCTTTCCACCGATACCATAACCCCGAGCAAACTGCAGAAGCTGGACAAGGACGGCCATTATTTTGGTGTCTTCTTCCCCAACCGTGAAAGCTCCCTCTGGAAGGTGGAAGACCCCCGGCAGGGACTGTGGCTGTTCCCAGCGGTGGTAACCTTGATCGTGTTCGTGTTCTTCTCCTACAGCGTTCTGGTGATCCTGCGGCAGAAGAAGCTCAGTGAGATGAAGAACGATTTCATCGGGAACATGACGCACGAATTGAAGACGCCGATAAGTACCATAGCCCTGAGCAGTGAAGTGATAAGCGATCCGAACATCATCAATGAACCCGTTCGTCTGCGGGAATATGCCAAGATCATCCGGTCGGAGAACGATCGCCTGAGGTTGCAGGTGGAACGTGTACTTCAGCTGGCCACGTTGGACAAGAGCAAACTTGAATTGAAGCGGGAGCGGGTGGACATGCATCAGGTCGTGCATGATGTGGCCGAACATTTCAAGCTGCCGTTGCAGGAAAAACATGTCGAACTGCAATTACAATTGAAAGCCGATCCTTCCAACGTGCTGGGCGATCGCGTACATCTTACCAATACGGTGACCAATTTAGTGGATAATGCCTTGAAGTACGGGCCTGCAGATACGGTGATCACCATTCGCACCTACACTGCGGACCACTCGTTCAAGCTCGATGTCATCGATCGGGGCATCGGCATCAAGAAGGAGGATATCAAGCATATTTTCGAACGCTTCTATCGCGTGCACACGGGGAACGTCCATAATGTGAAAGGGTTCGGGCTTGGCCTTCATTACGTGCAACAGATAGCACAGGCACATGATGGCGACGTCTCGGTGCAGAGCGAATACGGCAAAGGCAGCACCTTTACACTAACACTACCCTGGGTCGGTTGAACGCCATCTAACTTTCGGCCCATGAAGGATAACAAGGCCAGCATTCTTCTGGTGGAAGATGACAGCAACCTGGGATTCGTGATACAGGATGCACTGAAGCGCAAAGGCTACCACGTACACCTGGCGCGCGATGGCAAGGAAGGCCTCAAGCAGTTCAACGATCACCCGTACGATCTGTGCGTGCTGGATGTGATGTTGCCGCAGAAGGACGGTTTCAGCCTGGCCGAGGATATACGCCTGACCAATTCACAGGTGCCCATCGTCTTTCTCACGGCAAAGAGCCAGACCGAAGATCGCATCGCCGGGTTCAAGGCGGGGGGTGATGATTACCTGACCAAGCCTTTCAGCCATGAGGAATTGATCCTTCGTATTGAAGCGATACTACGCCGTACACAAGGCCGCGAGGATGATCCGCGCACACGCGATCGGTTCGAGATAGGCCAATACACCTTCGATCACCGCAATCTCATCCTCAGCCATGCGCAGGAGGAACGAAAACTCACCAAGAAGGAAGCTGAAGTTCTCCGCCTCCTTTGCATGCATGTGGACCAGGTGCTGCCGCGCGAACTGGTGCTGAACATGGTCTGGGGCGATGATACCTATTTCCTTGGTCGCAGTCTCGATGTGTTCATCAGCCGCCTGCGCAAATACCTGAAGCTCGATCCCACCGTACAGATCGTGAACGTGCACGGTGTTGGCTTCAAGCTGCAGGTCGGTTAATCTACCGTTATCGGAAGATCCACTTCAATGTCGGTATCACCTCCGGCATTGGTGATGTTACCATCCGACACACCCGCTGCACTCTTGTCCAGTTCATGTCTAAGTGTGATGCGTATCGATCCTGACGAGACATTGCCTGTCGTCCAGGTGGAAAAGATCCCGATCGGTCTTCCGTTCACATCCTGATCGGCGTATGCCACAATAAGATCGGCGCCACTGATCTGGTAGAAGAACTGATGCAGTTCGCCTTCCTGCTGCACTTCTTCGGTGATATCGATCACGGGGTTCACACTTTCGTTCAGCACCTCCAATTCCACCTCATAGACCGTATTGGCAGTGAGCGTATCGAGATCTATCACCGGCGCATTGCCACCTTCACCATCCAGATCGCGAAAACTCATATGCAGATGCTGCGTACCGTCAACTGAATGAAGATGTACGGCAAGTGTGGTGATCAGTTCCTCTTCCTGCACCGGGCCCGTTGTAGGCGGTGTGACCGGATCATCCTTCTTCCTGCAACTGACGAAAATGAATACAAGTGATAGAAAGAAGTAATGGATCGAAGCCCGGCGGATCATTCTCATCTGTATGGATACAAAGGTACCGGCGGTCTGTTAGAATATCTTTACCCAACCTTAGATCGATCGATAAAAAGAAGAACGCGTCTTACGGGACGCGTTCTTCTCCTTCCCCAACTGACCAGGTTCCTCAGCTTCCGCTGAGTTGCTTCTTCACGATCGATGCGATCAGGCTGCCATCGGCTCTCCCGGCCAGGCGTTTGTTGGCCTCGCCCATCACCCGGCCCATATCGGCCATGCCTTTTGCTCCAGTACTTGATATCACATCCTTCACGGCGGCCTGCACCTCCGCATCGCTCATTCGCTGCGGCAGGTATGTTTCGATCACTCTGGCCTGCACCTCTTCCTCCGAGGCAAGATCCTCCCTGCCTTGTTGCTTGTAGATCGCCGCACTTTCCTGACGTTGCTTGTGCAATTTCTGCAGGATCTTCATTCCAGCCGCTTCATCAAGGTCCGATCCCGCTCCTTCCTTTGTCAACTCCAGCAGAATGGCGCTCTTGATGGCACGCAATGCGTTCAACTTGTCCTTCTCGCGGGCAAGCATGGCAGCCTTGATGTCCGCATCGATCTGTTCCTTCAGTCCCATTGGATCGAAGATCAATCAACGTTATCGTGCAAGTACGGATTGTTGCGCTTCAGCTCCACACGCCGCTCGCCGTTCTCATCCGTTTCTTCGCTCAATGTGTAACGGCTTATGTTGCTGTCCGTGCTATGGCCGCTGGTGCTGAGCTGTACGTTGCGGCGCTTGTATGCAGGTTCACGCTCCATATCGCTCAGGCCGTTCGGTGTACGAAGACGCATGTTCATCTCGCGCACCTGTGCAACGCGTTGTTCCACACGGGCCTGGTGCTCGTTCTGTGAAAGGCGGGCCTCACGTATCTCCGTTCTCTGAACTGGCGGCATTTCCGGGGTGCGGGGTGCAATGGGAGCGGCAGATGCTTCTACGGACCCCTCCACCTCATCATACAATCCGATCTTGCGCACCGGTGGTTCTGCCTGCTGAGGAACCGGCTCAGGCACATTGCGCTGGGGCACCGTCCTGTCCACTTTCAGATCGAAGGTGTGCTGCTGGCCGGGAACACCTGCAGGTTCCTGCGCTGAACGTTCCTGTACCACCGGTCCTGGTGCAGCGAAGATGTGCGGTGCAGGCAATGGTGGTTCCACCGTCTTGATGTAAGGTTCCGATGGAGCGGGCACCTCTTCCACAGGTGGCTCGGCCTTTGCCAGCATGGCACCCAATGGATTCACGATGGGCTGGGTGATCATGGTGGGCACGCTCGGCTCATGAAGATCGATGATCCTACGCTCCTCCTTCTGGGTGATGATCTGACCGGTCTGGGGATGGGTCTGGAATCCTGTGGCGATGATGGTGACACGCACTTTATCGCCGAGGCTCTCATCAAGACCGTAGCCCCAGATCACATCGGCACTGCTACCGGCCGCTTCCTGTATGTGATCGGTGATCTCACTGATCTCATCCATCAATACTTCACGGGTTCCGTGAGTGATGTTCAGGAGCACATACTTGGCGCCTTCGATATCGTTATCGTTGAGCAGCGGAGATGACAATGCCTCCTGGGCGGCACGCAACGCGCGATCTTCCCCTTCTGCCTCGGCCATGCCCATGATCGCAACGCCGCTGTTGGTCATCACGGTCTTCACGTCCTCGAAATCGACGTTCACCTTACCCGTCTTGGTGATGATCTCCGCGATACCACGCGCTGCAGTGGTCAAAACATTGTCCGCGTGCTGGAATGCATTGTCCAGCGACAGGTTCCCGAAGAGATCGCGCAAACGATCGTTATTGATCACCAGCAGCGTATCCACAGCGTTGCGCATATCCTCGATACCGTTGCCCGCCTGCTGCTTTCGTTTGCGGCCTTCCCATTGGAACGGCATGGTGACGATGCCTACGGTAAGAACGCCCATTTCGCGTGCGATCCTTGCTATGACCGGCGCGGCACCTGTACCGGTACCACCACCCATTCCGGCGGTGATGAAGACCATCTTGGTGCGTGTGCTCAGTAGCTGGCGTACCTCATCCACGTTCTCCTGCACGGCTTCCTTGCCGCGATCGGGAATGGATCCGGCCCCGAGACCTTCGGTAAGGCCCACCCCGAGCTGGAGCTTTACGGGCACGGGGCTGATGTCAAGTGCCTGGCGATCGGTGTTGCAGATGATGAAGTCCACGCCACGGATGCCCTGCTGGTACATGTGGTTCACGGCATTGCTGCCACCACCGCCCACACCGATCACCTTGATGATCGATGCCAGTTCCTGTGGAAGTTCAAATTTCATGGAGTTGGTTTTGGAAGGGTTGGGAAGTATTGTCAGGGTCTCTTATTCGTCATCCTTCAAGAGGTCACTGGCGCCGGTGAGCACCTTGCCGAAGAAGGTACCGAGCACCCCACCGGAGTGTGTGCGTACAGGTGCCTTGCCCGAGGTGACGATCGTTGCGAGTTTGGGTCTTCGGCGCTCCAGGTAATCGAAACCTTTCATGACCAGGCCTACACCGGTAGCATAGAGCGGACTGGTCACAGCCTCAACATTGCTCTTTGCCAGATGCTCATTGGGATATCCGATCCGCGTGGTCATGCCGGTGATGTACTCCACCAGTTGTTTGAGATGCTTCAGCTGGGCACCGCCACCGGTGAGCACGATCCCTGCGATCAACTGCTTCTCAAGACCGCTGTTCTTTATCTCGAAGTACACATGCTCAATGATCTCATCCATACGGCTCTGGATGATCTCTGCCAGCGTTTTCAGGCTGATCTCCTTGGGTTCACGGCCTCGCAATCCCGGTATGCAGACCACTTCATTATCCTTGTTCTCGGCCGCCAGCGCACTTCCGAATTTTGTCTTGAGCAATTCCGCTTGATCACGCATGATGCCGCAACCCTGGCGAATATCCTCGGTAACGACATTGCCTCCGAATGGGATCACCGCGGTATGGCGGATGATATTATCGAAGAAGATGGCGATATCCGTGGTACCACCGCCGATATCCACCAGCACTACACCCGCTTCCTTCTCCTCCGCGCTCAGCACGGCGTCAGCGCTGGCCAGTGGTTCCAGTATCAATTCGGTGACATCGAGCCCTGCGCGGTGCACGCACTTGTTGATGTTGCGGGCCGCCGTGACCTGGCCGCTGATTATATGGAAGTTGGCCTCCATACGAATGCCGCTCATGCCGATCGGATCGCGGATACCCTGCTCATTGTCGATGATGTATTCCTGTGGCAGCACATGGATGATTTCTTCACCGGGCGGCATCACCAGGCGATAGGTCTCATCTATCAAGAGATCGATATCCGTCTGGGTTATTTCCTGCTCCAGGCTTTCGCGCATCTTCATGCCGCGATGCTGCATGCTGCGGATGTGCTGCCCTGCGATGCCCACGTTCACCGTACCGATATCCACCCCGGCACTGTCACCGGCTTCACGCACGGCCTGCTTGATGCTCTCAACGGTCTTCTGGATATTGGCCACCACCCCACGTGAAACACCATCGCTGCGTGACTTGCCCATGCCCAGGATCTCGATCTTCCCCTGCTCGTTCTTGCGCCCGACAATGCAGGCGATCTTCGTCGTGCCGATATCCAGGCCGGCGACGATCTCTTGGTCCTGTTGCTCGTTCATTGGTTATGGTCGGTGGTTATGATGTTCTTTTCTTGGTGCAGACTATCTGGTCGGCAAAACGGAGGTCCAGGTGTGAGTAGCCGCGCCAGTCGGCCCTGGCCATGCCCTTCTCATAAAAAACCTTCAGCTTTTGAAAGCGCTGTTCCAGTGAGCTGCCATCGCCAATGAGTATACGTTGGGCACCGATGCGCGGTACCAGTTCGAACTCCCCATTGGAAGTGACCACCACATGATCGATCAACGCGCTCCAGAACGGATCGTTGCGAATGAACACAGCGAGTTGATGGATCTCATCAAGCATGGACCGATGCATGAGGCTGTCATCAGCCTTCACCGATCGCACACTTTCGGCGGCGCCGGGCTCATGAACATTACCGGTGACCACCAGCACTCTTGCCGGTCGGCCGGGCTGTTCGGGCATGGTGAAGCCAGCGCGATCGATGTAAAAGCTGGAACCATCGCGATCGAACACCCTTACGACAGGCTCCCTCTGAACAACACGCACGTGAAGAACACCGTTCATGGTGTGATACACTTCGGCCTTCGCCACGCAGGGTATGTTGCGCAGGCGCTGTTCAATGCCCGGGATGTGCAGTTCCCCAATTGCGGCACCCATGATGGCCGTACCCTGGTCCAGCACTTCTGCACGGATGGCGGCATCATCGATGAAATGGATCCCTTCGGCGCCATCCACCTTCACATCGAGGTGTACGATGGACATGCCAAGCGAGGTGCGCTCCACGAAACCCAGGAGCGCGAAGACCCCTATCACCGCGGCAATGATGCCCAGTGGCCGAAAGAGCTTCTTCAACTTTTGCATGAATGGCCGATCAACGTGCGAAGATCCACGGGCGCACGCGTGGCACGACCGGCCACATCAAAGACCTTTCAACGACCGGCTTTTAATAGCGATGACGGATGATGCCGGCAATGCGCAGCCGCGTGAGGTACAGCAGCGGCACCCCGCAAGCGACCGCAGGGAGTGCGGAGTACAGCGCATGGACCGGCCCCGCCTGCCCCCGCAGTGTTGCGGGGTAAGGCGGGGACACGCCCAAAACCACCATCTCACATGAACTTTTCGTTGAGCATGCGCTCTATATCTGGCACCAGCCGATCGATATCACCAGCACCCATGGTGACCACCACCTGCAGCTTGCGGCTTCGCAGCTCGGTCACAAGGTCCCCCTTGCTGCAGAGCTCCTTGGCATCGTGCGAAATATGCTGGAGCAACCACCGCGAATCTATGCCAGGGATCGGTGCTTCGCGCGCGGGATAAATGTCCAGCAGGATGATCTCATCAAGCCTGGCGAGGCTGCTGGCGAATTGATGCACATGATCCCGTGTGCGGGAAAAGAGATGCGGCTGGAACACGCCTGTGATCTTGCGGCCCGGATATAGTTCACGCACGCTGGAAACGAACGCATCGATCTCCCGTGGATGGTGGGCATAATCATCGATGAAGACGATATCCTTGCGATCGATGCGTTTCTCAAAACGCCGGGCCACACCGCGGAAGGTCCGCAAGCCTTCACGCAACAGCTCGGGCGTAACACCCAGCCGCAGCGCAAGGCAACTGGCCGCGATCGCATTCTCCACGTTGTGCCTGCCGGGCATGCCGAACTGCAGATCGCGGATATCGGTGCCTTCGGCGATCAAGTCGAAGACGTGCTTCCCGTTCTCGACCCGTAAATTCTCAACCCGTGGGATGGACCTGCTTTCCAAGGAATAGCTCACCACGTTCTTGCGATCGCGGAATTTTCCCTGGATGTGATCATGCACCATGAGCGTACCGCGCACCAGTGCGGCAAATTCAGCATAGGCTGCATCCATGGCTTCGGGCGTACCATAAATATCCAGATGATCGGGATCCATGGCGGTAATGATGGCCTGCTCGGGCTGAAGCCTCAGGAAGCTTCTATCGTATTCATCAGCCTCCACCACGTTGACAACAGCTGCGTCATTCAACAGCACGTTGGTGCCATAGTTGGCGGAGATGCCGCCGAGGAAGGCGTTGATCTTCACTTTTCCGGTGACCAGAAGATGGGCGAGCATGATGCTGACAGTGGTCTTACCATGTGTACCCGCCACCGCAATGGTGGGATGGTCCCTGGTCACCATACCCAACAATTCAGCCCGTTTGAGGATGCGTGCACCCTTCTGATGCCAATACTGGAAGATCGGACTATCCAACGGGACCGCAGGTGTGCGTACGATGATGACCTCCTCGGGAGAAGCATTGCGCAGGTCTTCAGGAATGAGCGCGATGTTCTGATCGAACTGCACATCGACCCCTTCGCTCTGGAGCTGGTTGGTGAGTTCACTCGGCGTACGGTCATAACCGGCCACGCGTGCGCCGCGACGCCTGAAATAGCGGGCGAGGCCGCTCATACCGATACCACCGATACCGATGAAGAAAAGATTGCTGGCATTGATGGAGTTCATCGGTGTGCAAGTCTTATTACTTCCGCCGCGATGGCATCGGCGGCATTCGCTGTTCCCAGGGGAGCCATTGCCTCACTGAGCTTCATGAGCCGATCGCGATCGAAGATGAGTTCAAGTATAGCACCACCGAGTTCTTCCACGGCACGATCATCTTTCACAAGCACGGCTGCGTTGCGATCGGTGAGAGCTCGCGCATTGTGGGTCTGGTGATCTTCGGCGGCTGTGGGCAGGGGCACCAGGATGGCCGGTCTGCGGATGGAGCAGAGTTCACTTACGCTGATGGCCCCGGCCCGCGCTACGACGAGATCGGCAACGGCGTAGGCAAGATCCATCCGATCCACGAACTGCATCACCTTGCATGCAGAGTATTCGTGTTCCACCACGGCTTCCTTCGCCTGATCGAAATAGGGCGTTCCGGTCTGCCAGATGATCTGGATACCGGCCTTCTTCAGATCCGGCAAGGCCGCTTCGATGCCGCGATTGACCCCACGTGCACCGAGACTTCCACCGGTGACGAAAAGGATCGGAGAGCCTTCCTTCAGATCGAAATGTTCTATCCCTGCCTGCCGCTTTCCCTCGAGGCTGACCACTTCCTGCCGCACGGGATTTCCGGTGAACATGATCTTCTCCTTTGGAAAGAACTTATCCATTCCATGGTATGCCACGCAGATGCGATCGACACGCTTCGCGAGCAATTGGTTGGTCTTTCCAGCGAAACTGTTCTGCTCCTGTATCAACGTGGGAACACCCATTCTTTGTGCAGCCGCGAGAAGCGGCCCACTGGCATAACCACCGACACCGACGGCGACATGTGGCTTGAAATCACTGACCAAACGGCGCGCCTTCCACATGCTTTTCAGGACCTTCCATGGCAGGCCGATGTTCTTCCAGGGTGCACTACGTTGAAAACCCCGGATCGGCAGCCCTTCGATGTGAAATCCTGCGGCCGGCACTTTCTGCATCTCCATCTTTCCTTCTGCGCCAACGAAAAGGAACTCGGCGTCAGGTCGGGACTTGCGCACCGCATTGGCGATCGCGATCGCTGGAAAGATGTGACCACCGGTGCCACCACCGGAAATCATGATCCTAAGCGGCCGCCGTTCTTGGTCTTGGGGCATTTGGACTGGGAGCGGGGGATTCCAGGCTTCGGCTCACACTGAGAACAATGCCTATGGCCAGACAGGTGAACCATACGGACGTGCCGCCCATGCTCACGAGCGGAAGCGGCTGGCCGGTGACAGGAACAAGGTTCACCGCCACCGCCATATTGATCATCGCCTGCACCACGAGCATCAAGCTCAGACCTACGGCAACGAGCGATCCGAACAATTTATCGCAGTTGGAGGCGATGCGTACGGCCCGGAACAGCAGGATCAGGTACAACAACAGAAGGCCCATTCCACCGATGATGCTTCCATATTCCTCCACGATGAACGCGTAGATCATATCGGAATACGGGTGCGGCAGGAAGTTGCGCGAAGCACCGCTGCCCGGGCCGTTCGGCAACAATCCGCCGGATGCGATCGCCACCTTGGCATGTTCCACCTGGTAGTTCGCATTATGATCCTCCACACCGAAACTTTCGATCCGCGTGATCCATGTATCGAGACGCGGAAGCAGACCGGGGCTGCTCTTCGCGATGATCAACAGGCCGATGAATGATAGCACCGCAACACCGACGATAAGGACCATGTGTTTCATCGGCACCTGGGCAATGAACATGATGATGAGGCAGACCGTGAACAGCACCGCCGCAGTGGAAAAATTCGCGGGCAGAATAAGTCCGCAGACAGCGCCGACAGGGATCATCAACTTCAACAGCACCTCACGCAAGGTCCATTCCTCACCCTGATGCTTTCCGAGCACACGCGCCAGATACACGATCAACACGACCTTGGCCAGATCGCTAGTTTGAAAACTCTGATTGATGATGGGAATGGTGATCCAGCGGCTCGCATCGTTCAAGTTCGTGCCAAGCAGCAGCGTCAATAGCAACAGCCCGCCAGTGAAAGGCAGCGCGATCTGTGAAAGCCTTGAATACATGCTGTACTTCAACCGCGATGTATAGAACATGATCACGAAGCCGCTGGCCAGCATGAGGCCATGCTTGAACAGGAAATGCAGTGTGCTTCCACCCTCTCTCTTGAACGCCAGCGATGAAATGGAACTGTACACCGCGAGCAGACTGATGAGCCCCAGGAAAAGGGCGGTCATCCAGATCACACGGTCGCCGCGCAGGCGTTGGAAAAGCACATTCATTGAAGATCCTTGTAGGACAGGTGCTAAGATCCGCAGGCCCGATCGATGTGCGGGGCCTGAGCTCCATGAGCTTTCAACGTGGGAGTGTGGGTGGATCTGCGACCCGGATCACTTTTTACGCTCCTCCCTTTCCTTTTCCTTGAAATAGCGCCTGAAGAACCAGTTCCGTTGCAAGGCGCGCAGATCCTCCTCCAGCACAAGACTGCTCTTTTCCAGTTGCGCCACGGTCCTCCTCAGATCTCCGGCCAGCACTGTATCCCGTGTGAGCATGTGCGCCACGTTACCCGGCTGGTTCATTGAAGTAATGAATCGATCGGCCTGCGACGTGGCATTGGCCAGCGTATCGGATAGCTGCTGCATGGTGGCCAGCCATTTCCTTACCTGCGTTTCTGCGGCCGGATCGCTGACGAGCAGACCCAATGCTCCATGACCTTCGCGCACATCGCCCATCAGGGCATCCACGTTCGCCGCCACTGAACGCACATGGTGCACGGAACTCTGCAGATCGGTGAGCGAGACCCGGACCTGTTGCGCAAGTACCGTATCGCTCAAGAGCATCACCATGCTGCCTGGCCGGTTGATGCGGTCGCTGAGCTCACGCAGATCATCGGTGATCTCCGCCATGTTCATGTTCGTGCGATCGAGCGTACGCATCATCAGATCGGTGTCCAGCGGTACGGAACTGCGTAACAGCGTGCCGTCACTGATCGGCGCTGCCTCCCCTTCGCCCGATGCGATGTTCACGAGGCGATTCCCCATCAATCCATCGGACCCAAGGCTCGCGATCGAGTTCTCGCGGATATGGCCGGCATTCTTTTCGCGGATCGCCAGCGAGACCAATACAGATGTATCACTCTCTATACGGATGTCCTTTACCGTACCCACGTTGATGCCCGCATAACGCACGTTGTTGCCTGGGCGCAGACCGGAGACCTGCTGGAACCGCACTTCCACACGTACGGTACGTTGGAACATGTCCTGTTTGCTGCCCAACAGGTATAGCACTACGATCAACAGCAGGCTGCCGCCGAGGACGAAGAGCCCGAGCCGGATATGATCACCTGTTCTTGAGGCCATGGATGCAGCGAATTTCGGTGGAAGCTTTCACATGAACACGAAGAAGTCCCGCATGAGCTGGTCCGTTGAAGCGCGCATGTCATCGTAGGTACCTTCAAGGTGGTTGCGGCCTTCATAGAGAAGCGCGATACGGTTGGCTGCGAGCTTGGCCACGTTGAGGTCGTGTGAAATGATGATCGATGATGTGTTGTAGGTGCGCTGTAGTTGCAGGATGAGCTCCACGATCTCCTTTCCCGTGATCGGATCGAGACCGGTGGTGGGCTCATCGTAAAGCATGATCTCAGGTTTCAGGATGAGCGTTCGGGCCAGACCTACCCGCCGTTTCATGCCGCCGGAAAGTTCCGAGGGATACATGTTGCGGGTGTGTGGCAGGCCAACGGCGGTAAGCACCTCCTCCACCAGCAGATCCACATCACCGCGCGATCGTGCGATCCAGTGTCGCCTTAGCGGGAACTCGAGATTCTCCTGCACGGTCATGCTGTCGTACAGCGCACTGCTTTGGAAGAGGAAGCCGATCTTCACACGCATGTGGTCCAGCGCCTCTTGATCGAGCGCCAGCACATCCTGCCCCAGCACTTCGATGGAGCCTGCATCGGGCTCCAGCAACCGCACCACGCACTTGATCAGTACACTCTTGCCCGAACCGCTCTTGCCGAGCACCATCACATTCTCCCCGCGGTGAACATCCAGATCAAAACCGCACAAGACCTGGTTGCTGCCAAAGGCCTTGTGCAAGCCACGCAGCTTGATAACCGTCTCCTTCGGATCGGGTGCTGTGCTGACTGATATGGCCTGCGGCTTATCCATCAGTTGATGCCCATGATATCGGTGATCTGCACGGCGATCAGATCGAGGATGAAGATCAGGAGCGAGCTTACCACTACTGCTGAATGGGCTGCATGGCCAACACCCGCAGTACCCTTCTCCGTATGAAAACCCTTGTAGCAACCCACCACCCCGATCGCGAAGCCGAAGAAGTAGCTTTTGATGAACGCCGGAATGAGATCGGAGAATTCCAACGAATCGAACACCTGCCGCTGAAAGAGTTGCCAGCTCACCGTATCGCGCAGGTTCACGCCGATCCAACTGGCCCAGATGGCGATGCCCATGGCCAGCACCACGAGCACCGGCACCATGAGCGTGGTGCTCCAAATGCGCGTAACGGCAAGGTAGCGGAACGGGTTCGTGCCGCTCACTTCCATGGCATCGATCTGTTCTGTCACCTTCATGCTGCCCAGTTCGGCACCCATGCTGCTTCCGATCTTGCCTGCACAGATCAGCCCGGTGATCACGGGGGCTATCTCACGGATCACCGAGATCGCCACCATGGCGGGCAGCATGCTCTCGGCCCCGAAACGTGCCAGCGTGGGCCGGCTCTGTACAGTAAGCACCATGCCCATGATGAAGGCCGTTATCGCCACCAGTGGCAGGCTTCTGTAACCATTGATCGTGCACTGCCGCAGGAACTCACCCCATTCAAAGCGCCGGTGCATCGCCTGCCCGAAGAATCGCCCGCTGAAGGCCGCGATCGAACCTGTCTCCCACAGAAACTGCTGGAAGGGCGGACGGGAGGACATAAGGCGAAAAGTAGAAGAACTCTTCGTTCGATCACCAAACATCCGTCAACTAAGAGGACAAATGCTTTGGCCATGCGAAGCGCGTAAGGGATCGCAGGGAAGCCCGGAGCCTTGCCAGGCGAGGACTGGTACCCTAGAGCTCGACCGCAACAAGGCCGGGGATCGGATCACCGGCCCAGTTGGTGGCACGCCCTTATCGAAGTCCAATTGTCGGAAGTCGGAAGTCAGATGTCGGAAGTCTGTTTCACGGTCTGGACTTCCGGCTCACGACTTTTTTCAAAGGTCCCGCACCGCGCGCTTGAACTCCACCCCGCGTTCCTCATAATTCGCGAAGCCATTACCGCTGGGACACGCCGGACTGAACAACACCGTCTCCCCCGGGTTGGCCAATTCCTTCGCGAGGAAGACGGCCGTGCGCAGTTCTTGGGCGAAATAGAGGGCGCCGCCGAAGGGCTTGAGCATGTCGCGGTCCTCTTCCTTGGTGCCGAAGACCACAACGCAGCTCACTCGCTCTTCGAGCAATTGCTGCACGTAACCCTGACCAAGATCGCTCGTGAGGGGGCCGCAGATCCAGATGGCCTTGCCTTCGAGGCCCGCGAGGGAGCCGAGGGTGG
Organism: Bacteroidota bacterium; assembly: GCA_023430325.1. Lineage (GTDB taxonomy): Bacteria > Bacteroidota > Bacteroidia > Flavobacteriales_F > PHOS-HE28 > PHOS-HE28. The sequence continues at coordinate 25,426 of JAEZAU010000022.1, forward strand.
CATCAAGGAAGGTGGACTTGCTGTCGTTGATGTAGGCCACATCATCGATGCGCGCCACGAGTTCCATGCTATGCGGAGCGCCGTTGTGCGAGGCAAGGGACGCGCGGCGCATGTCGAGCAAGTGCTCGAGCCCTTTTCCGGTCAGGAGTTCTTTTTCCATGGATCTTGAAAGGTTTTGGTGGATCACAGACCGCGCACCGCTGACTTGAAGCGGCGGCCGCGTTCCTCATAGTTCTCGAACAGGTCGAAGCTGGCGCAGGCTGGACTCAACAGAACCACATCGCCGGGTTCGCCGAGATCGTAGCTGGTGCGCACGGCCTGTTCGGCGCTCTTCGTATCAACGATGGTAGGCACCACATCACCGAAGGCCTTGTGGATCTTTTCGTTGTCCTCACCAAGACAAACGATGATCTTCACCTTCTGGCGCACGAGTTCGCGCAGGGCCGCGTAATCATTTCCTTTGTCGACACCGCCGCACACCCAGATCACCGGCTTCTCCATGCTCTCCAGCGCATACCAGGTGCTATTGACGTTGGTGGCTTTAGAGTCATTGATGAACTCGATGCCGTTCACGATGGCCACATGCTCCAGCCGGTGTTCCACGTTCTGGAAATCGCTGAGGCTTTCGCGGACCACATCGCTGCGGATCTCGAGGACACGTGCGGCGATGCCGGCGGCCATGCTATTGTACACGTTGTGCTTTCCCTGCAGGGCGAGTTCGAGGATGGACATGTTGAACGGGGTTTGGTGGGTGGAGAAAATGATGTGATCGTTGTCGAGAAAGGCGCCATCGGGCACCCGGTGTGTGATGGAAAAGGGCCAGCGACGTGCGCTGACGTTGTGGTGGCCGAGGCCGTCGAGGACCTCACCATCATCGTCGCAGTAGATGAAGTGGTCCTGCGCCCGCTGGTTCATGGCGATGCGGAACTTGCTGGCCACGTAGTTCTCCATGCGGTACGCATAGCGGTCCAGATGGTCCGGCGTGATGTTGAGGAGCATGGCGATGTGCGGCCTGAAGTCGCGGATGCCATCGAGCTGGAAGGAGCTCAGCTCAAGCACGTAGTACTGGTGGTCGCCATCGGCGAGTAGGCCCGCGAATGAGTTACCAACGTTCCCCCCAACCGCCACATTCAGCCCCGCCTTTTGGATGATGTGGTGCGTGAGCAAGGTGGTGGTGGTCTTGCCGTTGCTGCCCGTGATGCCGATGATGGTGCCGTTGCAGTAGCGGTACGCGAACTCGATCTCGCTGATCACGGGGATGCCCTTCTCCATGGCGGCCTTCACCAGTGGCGCGGTGTCGGGGATGCCGGGGCTCTTCACGATCTCATCGGCGGCCAGCACCCGTTCCTGCGCGTGGCCGCCTTCTTCGAACTCGATGCCTTCGCTCACGAGCACATCGCGATACTTCGGCTTGATGGCACCGGCATCGCTGACGAGGACCTGCAGCCCGCGCCGTTGCGCCAGCCGGGCCGCGCCCACACCACTTTCCTGTGCACCGAGTATCACGAGCTTCTTCAACGGAGCTTGAGCGTTACGATGGAAAGCACGGCGAGCATGATGCCCACGATCCAGAAGCGCGAAACGATCTTGCTTTCGTGGATGCCGAGCTTCTGGTAATGGTGGTGCAGCGGCGACATCAGGAAGATCCTGCGCCCTTCGCCGTACTTGCGTTTCGTGTACTTGAAGTAGCTCACCTGCAACACCACGCTGAGGTTCTCCACGAGGAAGATGCCACAGAGGATGGGGATGAGAAGCTCCTTGCGCACGAGGATCGCCATGGTGGCGATGATGCCGCCGAGCGCGAGGCTGCCGGTATCGCCCATGAAGACCTGCGCGGGATATGCGTTGTACCATAGGAAGCCGATGCAGGCCCCGAGCAATGCGCCGATGAACACGGCCATTTCCCCGATGCCGGGGATGTACATGATATCCAGGTACGCGCTGAAAATGATGTTGCCGCTGACATACGCGAGGATCCCCAGCGCGAGGATCATGATGGCACTGGTGCCGGTGGCGAGGCCATCGAGACCATCGGTGATGTTGGCGCCGTTGCTTACGGCAGTGATGATGAAGATGACGACGATGATGTACACCAACCACGTGTACTGGCGGGCCTCACGGCTGATGAGGCCGAGGATGGAGCTGTAGTAGAACTCGTTGTTCTTGACGAACGGGATGGTGGTGTTCGGCTGTTTGCGGTTGAGCATGTGGTGAACGCGGCCATCCTCCGTGGTGAGCGTGGTGATCTCGCTCTCATCGAACTGCACCGCCAGCACTTCGGGGATCTCCACCCGTGTGCGGATCTCCGGGTGGAAGTAGACCGTGGCGCCGATGATGATGCCCACCGTCACCTGCCCCACCACCTTGAACTTTCCGGCCAGTCCTCTCTTGTCCTTCTTGAAGACCTTGATGTAGTCATCGAGGAAACCGATGGCGCCCAGCCACACGGTGCTCACGAGAAGAAGGATGATGTAGATGTTTGTGAGGCGCGCGAAGAGGAGCACCGGAATGATGGTGGCCGAGAGGATGATGAGGCCGCCCATGGTGGGTGTGCCTTGCTTGCTCATCTGGCCTTCGAGGCCGAGGTCGCGCACGGTCTCACCCACCTGCATGCGGCGCAGCAACCTGATGATGCCCTTGCCGAACCAGAGAGAGATCACCAGCGACACGAACACGGCGAGCCCCGCGCGGAAGGTGATGTAGTTCATCACACCGGCGCCGGGGAGGTCCTTACCGAATGCTTCGAGGAGATGGTACAGCATTACTTGCCCAACTGTTCAAGGGTTTCCTTCAGCACGGCCACATCGTCGAAAGGGTGTTTCACCCCTTTGATCTCCTGGTAGTTCTCATGTCCCTTCCCCGCCACCAGCACTACATCGCCCGGCTTCGCCATGCCCACGGCCTGCCGGATGGCTTCGCGACGGTCGGCATTCACCCACGTGCGCTGGAGGTCGCCTGCGGTGAGGCCTTCGCGCATCTCGTTGAGGATGTCCATCGGATCCTCGCTGCGCGGGTTGTCGCTGGTGAGCACCACGTGCGCGCTCAGTTCGGTGGCGATGCGCGCCATCACCGGACGCTTGGTGCGGTCGCGATCGCCGCCGCAGCCGATGACTGTGATCACCCGGGCATCGCTTCCGGAGCTTACGTCATTGATCGTCGTAAGCACGTTCTTCAGCGCATCAGGCGTGTGGGCGTAGTCCACGATGCCGGTGACACCGCCACCACCACGAATGATCTGGAAGCGGCCGCGTGGTGGCTCCATATCGCTGAGGGCGGTGAGCACGTTCATCGGCTCTTCGCCAAGAAGGATCGCCACCGTGTACACCGCCAATAGGTTGCTCGCATTGAACTCACCGATCAGGCGGGTGTAGACATCGTGGCCATCGATGTTGAGGTGCAGTCCGGTAATGCCGTTCTCGATGATGCGCGCCTTGTGATCGGCCATGTTCGCCACCGCGTACGAATGCTTGCTGGCTTTGGTGTTCTGCACCATCACCGCACTGTTCTTGTCATCGGCATTCACCAGCGCGAATGCCTGCGAACCAAGTTGGTCGAAGAAGCGCTTCTTGGCCTTGATGTACTCGGCGAAGGTGCCGTGGTAGTCGAGGTGGTCGTGCGTGATGTTGGTGAAGACGGCACCATCGAACGCGAGTCCGGTGATGCGCTCCTGCACCACGCTGTGCGAGCTCACCTCCATGAAGCAATACGTCACCTTGGCCTCCACCATCTCGGCGAGGAGCTCGTTGAGGCGCACCGCATCGGGGGTGGTGTGGGTGCTGGGGATGGTCTTCTGGCCGATGCGCGTTTCCACTGTGCTCAGGAGGCCGCACTTGTGGTTGAGCGAGCGGAACAGGCGGAAGAGCAATGTGGTTACGCTTGTCTTACCGTTGGTGCCAGTGATGCCCACCAGCTTCAGCTTCCTACTCGGGTGATCGTAGAAGTTCGCGGCCATCAGCGCGAGTGCCTCCGAAGCATTGTTCACACGCACGTAGGTGATGCCATCGCGCAGTTGCTCGGGCATCGTTTCGCAGATGATCGCGCCTGCACCCGCTGCGATCGCCTTGTCGATGAAGGCATGGCCATCGGCCTGCGTGCCCTTGATCGCCACGAACGCGGTGAAGGCGATGGCCTGCCGGCTGTCCATCGTCACCCTTTCGATCGCGATGTTGGTGGAGCCGGCGACTTGCTCGATGCGGACGCGATAAAGGATGTCCTTGAGCAACTTCATCCGAGTTCGATGGTGATGGTGGATCCCTGTAGAGCGCGCGATCCGGGTCGCAGTGACTGGCGGTTCACCATACCGCTGCCGTTCACGCGCACGCGCAACCCGCGGTTCTCGAGTAAGCAGAGGCCATCCTTCAGCCCCATGCCCATCACGTTGTGCACCATTTCGATGCCATCCACCGGCACACCCCGCGTCTGCAGCACGATCACGCTGTCTGTAGCCTGCGTGGAGATCCATTCGCCTTCGGCCTCATCCTGTACCGGAATGCCGAGACCGGCCAGTGCGGTACGTAGGTCGCTGGCGTGGCCGCTCATGCTCAGCGGTGGGCGGCGGTCGATGTTCTCGGCGAGCTCCGGTTCGTGTTGCAGTTC
>JAEZAU010000045.1 GCA_023430325.1 Bacteroidota bacterium
GTGGCCAAGTTGGGGAACAGTCACGCGTGCATCGGGCTGGTGGCCGATGAACCATTGGCGAGTGCCCGATCGGCCGCCGAATTCCTCAAACAGCGCGGCTTCAGCGCCAATGTGGTGGAGGAGATAGAGCCCGGTCTGCCGATCGCTTTCGTACTCACGGATGCATTGCCCGGCACGGCGATCAATTTCCGGCCGCATGTGACCAAGATGCCGAGACCGGAGTAGGTAGCTTATTCAGCAGATCGGATCTTGTAGAAGAACGGATCGAATTCGATCAGTGTGGATCTGATGCCCCACGATCCTCTAACAGAAGCGCATACCCGATCAACGATCGAGGGTGTTCCGATCATTACCCTGGCGACGGACTTATCAGATCAGTTTTGTACCCGGAACAACTGACAACTATCAACGCCACGGACAAGCGCCAACTTCCCCCGCCAGCCCTCGAGGTTAGCGTGGGTGATGAAGATCAGGAATTGTCAGATATCGCAACAGCTGTCGGTGCGGTGAGAGCTTCGCTGTTGGGCCAGCATTCAGATCAACATCACCACATCGGGAAAGGCCAGACCTTGAGTAACGCCGCGATCTGCGTTATTGCTAAGGGGTCACGGGCAAAAAGAGAACTAAACGCGTTTCAAAAAAAGCCCTAATAGATCGGGCATTTGTAAAAGCGGTTTCGCCGCAATGGTATTCGTTCCCCGGTGTTCGTGGATAGTGACCTTCCAACCGCTCGTATCACGTTCTTCGTCAACTCCGTCAGGAAGTTCATGTTCACGACGGATCTTTTTTTCGGTATCCACTTCGCCCTCTTTGGCTAATCCGCGATCGGTCATGGTCCACGTTTTTTCGACCATGTGCTTATCCCACGTGTTGGTGGTGTTGTCCACATCATCAAGCATACCGCCGACGCTCTCATCGAAATGGACAGCGCCACCGATGGGGATCTCGAGGATGTATCTGACCTTTTGATCGCGGAACAGATCCCCGCGTTCGAAGTGGAACCAGGGTGCGAGATCCAATGTGCCGTCCTGCTGCGACCAGTTCGCCTCGATGGCTTCGGCACGATCGCGCGCGATCTTGTAGTTGCTGCCCCGTGCGCGACGTTGGACCACCAGATGATATAGCGTATCCTTGCTTTGCCGCACATCAAGTTTCGCCCAGCCCAGCTCTATGTTGTTGCCATTGATGCGGATGCGATCCCAATTCCCATCATGTCGTGCTTCCCAGGTCTGGTCTCCTTCTCTGCACGTGATCGTGATCACTTCGGCGGAAGGTGCCATCAGTTGATGGCGTGTCTCCACCATGTCCCCGGTGCGCATATCGGAACCCACCCGCAGACCTACTATCGAGAGTACGATGATGGATGCGATCCACACCACGGTCAGCGTGTAACCGAACCACTTGGGCATGGCGATGTTGAAGAGCAGCGAGATCCCACCGTGGATAAGCCCGATCACCGGTGCCAGAATGAACCCTATCAATGCCAGCCACGCGATATTCGTCCAGCTTTCGTTGCCGAGTACGAGCAGGGCCATGTCATGGAAGTTGGCGATGGTGTCCCCGGCATTGCCGAAGCCCACCAGGCTGAATTCACCCAGGAGCAACACCATCAGCAGCACGGCCAGCGCCGCACCGCCGATCAACAGGATGGCCCCGATAACCTTGGCGAAGACCACGAAGAACACGCGGATCAATTCACCGAAGAAGCCCAGCACTTCATCTGCGCCGCGTTTGGCGTGCGGTCCGTATTTGCGGCCCATTTCCTGCGCTTCGCGCGAGAAGGCCTCGGCGCCGGTACGGACCCGATCGGCGCCTTCTTCAAAAACCCGTTTGATGTTCTCCACGTTCACCGGCTCGCCGCGCATTTCGAGCTTTTCGGCAGCGGTGGTGGCCACCGGAACCACGATCCACAGGATGAGGTAGATCAACCAGCCGATGCCCAGGAAGAGCAGCACGATATAGATGATGCGCAGCACCAGAGGATCGATGTTGAAGTACGCGCCGATGCCACCGAGAACACCACCGATCCATTTATCATCTGGATCGCGAAAGAGGCGCTTGCGGCCGGTGGCCTGGCCATAGGTCCAGTTGGAGCCGCCGCTGCCTGGTGGAACCTCGGCTGCGGGTGTTTCACCTTCCACGGCGTAATCTTCTGGTTGCCCCATCACATTGATGATGGCTTCCACATCGGTGATGGAGACCACTTCGCGTTTGCCGTCCAACCGCTCATTGAGCAGTTCGGCGATCCGCGCTTCGATATCGCTCATGATCTCATCGCGCCCGGTGCTTCCGACAAATTGGCCGCGGATGCTTTCGAGATAGCGGTGCAACCGGTCATAGGCATCCTCTTCAATATGGAATACCGTTCCGCTGATGTTTGCTGTAAGCGTCTTTTTCATCGTTGTGCGTTCCTGCGGGTGGTCTTCTTAACGGCTTGTGAGAGTTCTTCCCATGTCTGGTCGAGCTCATCGAGGAATTTTTCGCCCACTGTGGTGAGCCGGTAATACTTGCGGGGCGGTCCCGATCGCGATTCCTCCCAGCGGTATGTGAGCAGCCCCGCATCCTTCAAGCGGGTGAGCAGGGGATAGAGCGTGCCTTCCACCACGATCAACTTCGCATCCTTGAGCTTCGCGATGATATCGCCCGGGTAGAGTTCGCCACCTGCCAGCACACCAAGGATGCAATATTCCAGCACTCCCTTGCGCATCTGCGCTTTCGTGTTCTCCACTTTCATTGTTGCTCCGCCGTTGCCCGGCGCTGGCGTCAATGGTCATGGTACTAAAGCGACACCATGTTCCCGACGTGGCAAAGATATATGCATCGGTTGATACTATGCAATACAAAGTACTGTTTCTTGTGATGGACGGCATTTAACCGTTGATGGACGGCGCACTTGATACTAAGACGCAATGCCCGAACTTCGCCACCATTCGATCGGAAGAGAAGGAATGAGCGCGGTACGCACACCGGTCACAGGCGTGAAAGGCTTCAAGGCCAGTCTGCGCGATGTGCGTGAACGCTATTCCAAACGCACATCAGCACAGCATAAGCGATCCATTCTGCTGCTGGTGATCGGTGGGGCCTTGCTACGCGCCTATATGCTGTGGCAACCGATCACGTACAATGAGGCACGCGCCTTCGATCTGTTCTCCAGCAAGTCCTACACTACCATTTTCTCCGAGCACACCGACCCGCTGAACCATGTACTTTTTTCGGCGGCCGCCAAGTTGAGCACTGATCTGTTCGGCATAAGCACCATTGCCTTGAGGTTACCGGCTTTTCTGGCGAGCGTGCTGGCCTTGCCGTTGTTCTATCTGTTCGTGCGGGCCATGTTCAACCGGTACATCGGCATGCTTGCACTGGCGTTGGTGGCGGCCTCGGCACCATTGATCGAGTACAGCGCCCTGGGGCATGGGCATGCGTTCACATGGCTTTTCCTGATCGCTGCACTGGCCCTGGGCAGACACTTCACCAAGGAGAACAACGTGGCCAGTGCCGGGTTGATCGGTGTGGTGCTCGCACTTGGCATGTGGAGCACGACCGAGTTCCTGTATGCGGCCGCAGGTGTTTTCGTATGGCTCTTCATCTATATCCTCGATCGATTCCAAGGCTCCATTACCCGGCGTCTTTCATCATTGGCCATCGCCTTTCTGGTCTTCATCACGTCCATGGTGTTGTTCCACCTGCCGATCATTGCCGAACAGGGTATCGGCATACTATGGGAACATCCCACGCTGCCGATGCGGAATTGGAAGCTCTTCAAACAGGACCATCATGATGGCGTGTTCGATCTGTGGGTGGCCGTAGTGGATACAACGGGCGGTGTCGTGGCATCGCTCGCTATCATAGCGGTACTGGTAGCGGCCTATATCTCTTCGAAATATCGTACGCTGATGTTATCAATGGCCATTGCGGCGATCGTGTTGGTCCTGGCGAAGGCCCGTGTAGCGCAGCCCGATGTGTGGTATTACATGCTCTTCTTCTTCCATATCGGAACGGCGATCTCTCTCTTCTACCTGTTGAAGTTCATTCAGGAGAAGTTCATGAAGTCCCTAGGAAAGCGCACACGTACGGCTTACACGAGTTTTGGTGTTTTCGTAGCCTTCGGAACGGGGCTGATCTCCATTAGCGATCGCATACCCCGATTTCCTGAAGCGGCCTGGGCGGGTGCATATCTGGGAGAAGTGATGGAACCGCGCGATCGTGTCTTCACGGAGCAACATTGGGACCATCCGGTGCGCTTCCATGCTTACGCCAACGGTGTGCAACGCGAGCAATTCCACACATCTCCTGACCGTGAAGGCTGGGTCTATTTGGTGATCCCGCCGGCTCAGGGTGTGGGCCCTGCGGAGCTTTTGTTGAAGTACGGATCGATCGATATGCACTTTGGTGTGCCTGAAAAGGTGAAGGATTGGCCAAGATTGGAGATCTTTGCAGCCCCAAAGCGGGCGGGAAGCTTCGGCAAAGTGCCAGAAGGTGGGCCGATCAACTAGGAAACATGGCAGAAGAAGGCAGGCAGATCATATTCAACATGGTGAAGGTGGGCAAGACCCTGCCTTCCGGAAAGAAGATCCTCAACGATATCTATCTCGGCTTCTACTACGGCGCCAAGATCGGGATCCTCGGTCTCAACGGATCGGGAAAATCAACGCTCATGCGCATCATCGCTGGCAAGGAGAAGTCCTTCGAAGGCGATGTGCACCTGAGCCCCGGCTATTCGATCGGCCACCTGGAGCAGGAGCCGGAGCTGGATGAGAGCAAGACGGTGATCGAGGTCGTGCGCGAAGGCGTGCAACCGATCATGGACCTGCTGAAGGAATACGAGGACGTCAATAACAAGTTCGCCGATCCCGAGATCCTGGAGGATCCCGAGAAGATGGAAAAGCTCATCAACCGGCAGGGTGTGCTGCAGGACAAGATAGAAGCGGTGGGCGCATGGGAGATCGACCAGAAACTGGAGATCGCCATGGATGCCTTGCGCACTCCCGATGGCGATACGCCGATCAAGGTGCTTTCCGGTGGTGAGCGACGTCGTGTGGCGTTGTGCCGATTGCTCCTGCAAAGTCCGGACATTCTTCTACTGGACGAACCGACCAACCATTTGGATGCGGAGAGTGTCGCGTGGCTGGAACATCACCTGGCTGAATACAAAGGCACGGTGATCGCGATCACTCACGATCGTTATTTCCTCGACAATGTCGCTGGTTGGATCCTTGAGCTCGATCGCGGGGAAGGCATTCCGTACAAAGGCAATTACACCAGCTGGCTGGAACAAAAGACCGCGCGACTTGCCCAGGAGGAGAAGCAGGAAAGCAAACGCCAGCGTGTGCTGAAGCAGGAATTGGAATGGGTGCGCAGCAATCCCAGCGCGCGCCGAACGAAGAACAAAGCCCGTCTCGCCAACTACGAGAAGATGCAAGGCGAAACGGTGAAGGAGAAGGAAGCCAAGCTGGAGATCTTCATCCCGAACGGACCGCGCCTCGGCGACAAGGTGATCGAATTCAAGAACGTATCGAAGGCCTTTGGCGATCGCGTGCTTTTCGAGGATCTTAGCTTCACACTTCCACCTGCAGGCATTGTTGGCGTGATCGGACCCAACGGTGCTGGTAAGACCACCATGTTCCACCTCATCGATGGCGAAGAGAAGCCGGATGCCGGTACGATCACGATCGGTGACACTGTTCAAATGGCTTATGTGGATCAAGCACACAAGGAGCTTGCGCCTGACAAGACCGTATTTGAGGTGGTGAGCGGCGGCCTGGAGAACATCACCTTCGGCAATATGGTGATGAACACACGCGCGTATCTGGCAAGATTCAACTTCACCGGACAGGACCAGAACAAGAAGGTCGGTGTGCTGTCAGGTGGTGAACGCAACCGATTGCACCTGGCGATGACGTTGAAGCAGGGAAGCAATGTGCTGCTGCTGGACGAACCCACGAACGATCTGGACGTGAACACGCTGCGCGCATTGGAGGAAGCGATCCAGGATTACAGCGGCTGCGCGGTGATCATCAGCCACGATCGCTGGTTCATGGACCGTGTGTGCACGCACATCCTGGCCTTCGAAGGGGACAGCAAGGTGTACTGGTTCGAAGGCAGCTTCAGCGAGTACGAAGAGAACTACAAGAAACGTGTGGGCGACGTGATCCCACAGCGCTTGAAGTACAAGAAGCTGGTAAGAGGTTGATCGAAATTTTCGATCGAAGAAGCCCGGCCGATCGGCCGGGCTTCTTGTTGGCACGCCCTCTGATACGATACGTTACAAATACTGGTATCATGAAACATCTCACATTCTTATCCTTCCTGTTCGTTGTCATCACCGTCACACTCAGCAGTTGTTCGGCCATTGCGGACATTTTCGAAGCTGGCATATGGACCGGCTTGATCATGGTGGTCCTCGTAGTAGGCC
>JAEZAU010000098.1 GCA_023430325.1 Bacteroidota bacterium
GTGCCCGCCGCTTTAATTTTGGATCGATCGTTCTGCTACCTTGGCCTCATGAGCGGGCCCCGTCTTCTGGAAAGTCTTCCGCATCTTCTCGATAAAGGCCTGATCACCGCCGATCAGGCCGACCGCATTCGCGATCATTACCGCACCGCACCGGGTGTGCACCGAGATCGCTCAATGGTGCTGTTCAGCATACTTGGATCGATCTTGATCGGACTGGGTGCGATCCTTGTCGTAGCGCATAATTGGGAGGATCTGGGTCGTGGCATGCGCACGTTCTTCGCCTTTCTGCCGGTCGCGATCGGGCAGGCGCTGGTCCTCTTCACCATTCTCAAACGAAAAGATGATCGCGCATGGAGCGAAGGCAGCGCGATATTCCTGTTCCTGGCGGTCGGTGCGTGCATTGCATTGATCAGCCAGATCTACCACATCCCCGGTGAGCTGGACTCGTTCCTGTTCAGCTGGAGCTTGCTCGTGCTGCCGTTGCTCTATGTCCCGCGATCCATCGTATCGTTCATGTTGTTCCTCGGTCTGATCACTGGATACGCTGTCACCTACAGATGGAACGATCTGAGCTTCGGAGATCCGCGACTGCCATTCATGTACCTCGCATTATTGACAGTGGCTATTCCGGCGTATGTGAAAGAAGCACGAACACGCGGATCGGGAACGGCTTTCTTCTGGGCATCGATCTTCCTGGCGCTTTCGATCGCGATCGGCAGTCAACTGTTCTGGATAGAAGGTCATCTGGAGATAGTTCTCGCGGCAGCTGGGATGGCGACCGCTTACATCTTACTACCAATGTGGGCAGGTGATCCGAACATCCGGCTTGGACCTTTTCGCGTGATCGGGACGTTGGTCATGATCGGGCTTCTCATCTTCACCAGCAACATGGATGTATGGGAATTCCGGGATGACCGGACGATCGGACAGGACATTTTTCCGCTCGCGGTCCAGATCCTGATCGGCGCATATCTCTACGTCATGACCTTCCGAAGACGACGAGTGATGAACGATCCGCTTCCTGAAAGTGCGCTCGTGATCACGCTTGCTTATCTCCTTTCCTATTTATCTGCCCCGGCTGCTGCGATCCTTGTGAATCTCTGGATGCTTGCCCTTGGGCTCCGTTACATCCGCACGGGCACGCAGGAACATAGTCTTTGGAAGCTCAACATGGGTCTTGCTTTCATCGGCCTAGTGATCTGGATGCGCTTTTTCGATCTGGACATCAATGATGCCTTGAAAGGTTTGATCTTCATACTTTCCGGTGTCGGTTTCCTGCTCATGAACATGCGCCAGATCAAGGCACGAAAGCGTATCGCCAATGCGTAAAGGGATCCTGTTGTTCGCATTGATGGTCCTTGCGCAATGGCTACTTCCTTTATGGACGATCTTCGACCAGGAACGGGTCCTGAATGAAGGGATCCCAATGAAATTCCGCACGGCACCCATCGATCCGCATGATCCATTCCGCGGTGAATATGTTGTGTTGCGATTCGCCATGGAAGATTCGATGTATGCCATGCCCGCCGATACACTTGAACACGGTGTACCCGTGGCGATCGTACTCACCGAAGTGAACGGCGAAGCCCAGATCGAAGAAGTTCTGAAGGAAGCACCGGATGATGATCGGCCCTGGTTGTGGGCTACCGTGAGTGTATATGACTGGCAGGACGGGAAGTACCAGATCGATCTGCCTTTCGATCGATATTATCTTGAACAAGGAACGGGCCGCCGCACCGAAGATCTCGTCTATGGATGGCAGGAGGATCCGCGGCCAGCACATGCTTTGGTACACATCGCCAATGGATCGGGGGTCATTGCCGATCTCCTGGTGGATGGCCGGCCCATACGCGAGCTCATCCTCGAAGAGAGGAACGCTCCGCCGGTGGAAGATCCGATCGTGGCGCCATAAGTTCATCCCTCTTCAACGCAAGCACCGCCCCCACCGCGGCCATTCCGGGTGCAAGGGTCATCCCGAGCAACGGGACCTTCATCAACAGACTGAACAATGCACCATTGGTGATCACCAAGGGGAGCCTCTTGTTCACTTCACGCGTACTGGCCGCCATGCCCAACCTACGCCGCTCGAACACGTAATCGAACATGGAGAACCCGTAGAAATACGCCGATACGAGAAAGAGCAACACCACCGAGAGTGGTATTCCGAACGGCAGAACGAACGTCAAGGCCCATATCGCGATGCTGATCACCAGTTCGAACACACCATTCCGCAGCGCGATCATCGATCCACGCACGGCGTCCTTCAACAATTGCATCGGATCAAACGCATGTGATCGCCCGGTGATGATCTCTTCGGCCTTTTCACTCGCGTAGGCCAGTAACGGTGACAACAGGATCAGCACGATGTATTTGTTGAACGTGAACAGCAGGTAGGCTATCGCGATCTTCAGGACGATCAGGACGATCACCTCACGGGCTCCATCCAACACCGCTGCAGCATCACGCCAGAACCCATCGTCCATCTGCTGATCAGGCAGGTCCAGCTGAGCTGCGATCCACACCGTAAGGCGATCCACGGGTCCTTCAAGCACCATGAAGAAAAGAATGGCCAGAAGGATCCACAATACGGCCGGCGCCAGGAACAGCCACCAAAGCCGGTGGCGCAGTATGAAACGGAATGAAGTAAAAAAGCCCTGGAATGCCTGGATCATCTTCTCCAAAGATCGTTCGCTGCAACGCCATAAAGGTGGCGAGGCCGGCACTGACCTACCTTTGCGCCTTCCTTTTTCCAGACCATGGAACTGAGCACGCTCACCGCCATTTCTCCGATCGATGGACGCTATCGCGACCGTACCCGTGAGCTGGCGCAATGGTTCAGTGAACAGGCGCTCATGCGCTACAGGCTCCGCGTTGAACTGGAATATTACCATTTCCTTTGTGAGATCCCCCTTCCTGAATTGAAAGGTGTTCCGCTCAAGAAGCTGAAGTCAGTGAAGGACCGGATCGAGGAGCTCAGCACCAGCGATGCGCAACGCATCAAGGATATCGAGAAGGTGACGAATCACGATGTGAAGGCGATCGAATACTTCCTGAAGGAGCGAATGGAAGAGGCCGGTCTGGGAAACCAACGCGAATTCGTCCATTTCGCGCTTACCAGCCAGGACATCAATAACACGGCACTGCCGCTGCTTATAAAGGATTTCACTTATGAAGCGTATCAACCGGCGTTGATCGAACTGGTGGATCGGCTGCATGGTTTCGCCCTGGAATGGGCGCGTGTGCCCATGCTCGCACGCACGCATGGCCAGCCGGCTTCACCCACTCGCCTGGGAAAAGAGATGCAGGTCTTCGTGGAGCGTCTCGATCGGCAGATGAAGTTGCTTCGTGAAGTGCCTTTCTCTGGAAAATTCGGCGGTGCCACAGGTAATTTCAACGCACACCACGCCGCCTATCCAGAGCTGGATTGGGTGGAACTTGCCGATCGGTTCCTGCATGATCGCCTCGGCCTTCAAAGGCAGCAATTCACTACGCAGATCGATCATTACGATGATCTGGCCGCACTGTTCGATGCCATGCGCCGGATAAATACCATCCTCATCGATCTGTGCCGCGATATCTGGCAGTACATCAGCCTCGATTATTTCCGCCAGCGGATCAAACCCGGAGAGATCGGCAGCAGCGCCATGCCGCACAAAGTGAACCCGATCGATTTCGAGAACGCGGAGGGGAATCTGGGTATCGCCAACGCGCTCTTCACTTTCTTGAGCGAAAAACTACCCGTGAGCCGTCTTCAGCGTGACCTCACGGACAGTACCGTTACACGGAACATCGGGCTGCCCATGGCCCACACAATTGTCGCTTTTGATGCGTTGCGCAAGGGACTCGGTAAATTGCTCTTGAACGAAAAGGCGATCGAACGAGATCTGGATGCTCAATGGCCGGTGATCGCAGAGGGGATCCAGACCATTCTTCGCCGCGCCGGATTTCCGCAGCCTTATGAACGTTTGAAGGAATTGACCCGTGGAAAGGAGAAGATCGGTCAGGCCGATATCCATGCGTTCATCGATCGGCTCGAAGTGAGCGAAGAGGTGCGCGAGCAACTGCGTTCACTTACGCCCCAGAACTACATCGGTGTCGATCTGCTCAGCCGCAGCCGATAATTGCGATTCTCTCAGATCGGTCGGGCGGGCAATTGGCAAAAGGTACGGTGTAACATGCCCGCAGTTTTGGTGCCACGGCACTGTAGGCCTTACGCTTATCGGCCTGCTCGTCTTCAAGTCGAGGACTGCACGGCTACCAGATCACTGCTGAGTGGCCTGGTAAGCCTTCTCATGCATTGTGAGCGTTGCTTCAAGGTCCTTCGCAAGTGATGCACTGTAGGCTTCATCCCACATGAACTTGCGCCCTTTGCCGTTCAATTTGCAAATGCCCGAAGGTCTGCCGGTGATCACCGTGTAATCGATCTGTGGTTGCGGTCTTATCATCGCAATGCCCGCATTCATGCCGTGATCGCCATTCCTGCGGTTGCTCTCCACACCGTGCAGATCCAGCGAAATGTACTTCGTCAAGTAACCGTTATGGACGTAATACACGTAGAACTCACGATCGAAGGGCAGTCCCAGTTCATAACGGCCCTTGTCATCGCTATGCCCTTCGATCACTTTGGTCGTATCGGTCGCATCTACAACGCGGATCAGCACATTTCTCAAGAGCGCCTTGGAATCCATGTCCCAAACCTCCCCATACAAGTAGAATGGTTGTTCGGTCACCTGCGCACTGGCGTTCAGACCAATGAGCATTGGCCACAGAAGAAGTCGGATCGTCCGTAACATGGCGCTCTGTATTACGCGATCGATGGCGGCACCTTCCCTATCACCGATCGCACTACGAATGTACCGGAATGCCAGGGAACGTTCAATTTGGGCGTGTCCCGGCCTTCGATCGGACCCATATACTAAAGTCTCGGGTAAGGCCGGGCCGCGCTATCCGCTTGTACTCCTCCCCCGGGGTGAAAACCCGGGGTGGGGGTAACGCTCCTATCGCTCACGCGCTTCGCATTGCCGTAACATCTGTGATCAGCGAGCGATCGTTCTGGTCCGACCTAGGATCTTGCGTTAGGGACATGAGTGGAAAGCCCGGAGGCCGCGCTTTTGGCGGCCGAGGACTTGCAACGTTGGCCCGACCCGAGGCTTTTGCGAGGGGAACGCCCACTCCTCGGCTCCGCTCGGAGTGACATTTCCGCTCAGTGGGACATTTCAATACGTGAACCCCACTCCCACTCCCCAGCCCATGTCGCTGTCGTAGTGCGTGGTGGCGCTGAAATTCTTGGTGATCTGGTAGCGCAGCCTTTCCATGTGCTCGGTGTCGGTGTTCCACATGAGGTCCATGCGCAGGCGTGGGGTGAGTGCGATGTCCTCGCGCATGAGCTGGGCGCGGAACATGCCATCGGTATCGAAGCCGAGATCGAGGACGATCAATAAGGGCAGCGTGTATTGCAGGCCGATGCGTGCTGCGCTACGGTTGTTCTTGGTGTTGATCTGATCGAAAAGATTCTCTTCGGGACCTTCGTGGTGCGTGCGCGATCGCCAGTCGAAACCGATGTAGGGGAACCACCATTGCATGCGCCCGAAGTAGCGGCCGGCGCGGAATTCCGCTTCCTGCCCGTGATCGTGGGTGTAGCCGAGGCGCCACTCTGCCTGCAGGCTTACGCGCTTGTTCTGGAGCATGGCCTCGCCATCGTTGCCGTTGGTGGCGAGATCGTTGAAGAGCATGAAGTGCCAGAGCCGATCGTCGCGCAGGAATCTTCGCCATGCTTTT
>JAEZAU010000108.1 GCA_023430325.1 Bacteroidota bacterium
AAATGGATCGGTGCAGGTATCACCATGACGGGGATCGCCGCTGCTGGAGCAGTGGTCGCCATAGTGTTCGGTGAGATCAATCGAATGTTCAAATAACCGATGCTCAGGAAAAGCAAAAGAGGGGGCGTTCAGGAGATCAATGCCGGTTCCATGGCCGACATCGCCTTCCTGCTGCTCATCTTCTTCCTGGTGACCACCACCATGGATACCGATGCTGGTATTCTCCGGCTCCTTCCTCCCATTGTGGATGAGGACATCGAAATGGAGGTGAACAAGCGGGACGTGTACGAAGTATTGGTGAACGATGCAGACCAACTCCTTGTTGAAGGCCAGCCAATGGACATCAAGGAGCTGCGGGCTGGTGCCAAGGAATTCATGACCAACGCTTCCAACGATCCCGATCTGCCTGAGAAGAGGCGTATCACTGCGCCGGATGCACAGCAGAGGATCGCCGAGTTCAAGGCAGGGGTGAATTCAGCGACCGATCCGGCAGCGAAACAGTCCTATCAGCAGAGCCTCGAGAAATGGGAGGACCGGCTGCTGACAGTACGACTGCTCGGTGAATACATGGAGCTTCCCCCTAACGCGGTCATCTCCCTGCAGACCGGCTCGAAGACCACGTATGATATGTACGTACAGGTGCAGAACGAGCTTGAGGCGGCGATCCGCGAGCTGAGGGATGATCTGGCCAAGGAGAAGTTCGGGCGCAAGTACGGCCAGCTCGATGAGAAGATCGAAGAGGACCGGGATATGATCAAGGCCATCCGCATGGTCTATCCTCAACGTGTCTCCGAAGCTGAACCTGTCGAAGTGGGCGCCAAGCCTGGTGCATAAAGAAGATACAGCATGTCACGCTTCAAGGACAAAGGATCGAAGGCCACACCAGCCATAAGCACGGCATCTCTGCCGGACATCATCTTCATGCTCCTGTTCTTCTTCATGGTGACCACCGTGATGCGCGAAGTGGACCTGAAGGTGAAGATCACCCTGCCAGAGGCCAGTGAAGTGACCAAGTTGGAGGATAAGGCCTTGGTGGATTACATCTATATAGGACCACCGACCGTTTCCACCCTTGGTACCGAACCCTTGATGCAGCTCAACGATCAGTTCGCACGGCTGGATGAGATCGATGCATGGGTGAAGATGAACGAAGAGCGCCGTGATGAAGTCTTGCGGCCAAAGATCACACGGTCACTGAAGGTCGACAAGAAGACCACCATGAAATTGGTCACCGATGTGAAGCAGGAGTTGCGCAAGAGCAATGCACTGAAGATAAACTACAGCACCGCCCAGGGGCGCTGATCGGGACATATTCTCTTTTGAACGGCCACCGATCGGTGGCCGTTCTTCTTTCAAGTCCCACCGCTTCTCGTTGGCCACGCAAGAGCTGGCGTGAGCGGCTCGTTCACCGTGCATGATAGCACGAAGAACGCTTGGCCGATCGGAGATCAACGCGGGATCGATGGCGGATATCGCTTTCCTGCTCTTGATCTTTTTCCTGGTGACCACCACCATGAGCGTAGAGATGGGGATACTACGGATCCTTCCGCCATATGATCCGATCGCTGAGCCCGCTATCGTCCCTGAGCGAAATGTGCTGAGGGTCCTGGTCAACGACAGCGGTGAATTGATTGTGGAAGATGAACTCATGGTCCTTGATGATCTACGGGGAGTGGTGCAGGAGTTCATGACGAATCCATCGGATCGCCCGGATCTACCGCAGATGCGTGTTGTGTCGATGGGGTCCATCAAGATGGTAGGCAACTTCGAACTTGATCGCGAACTTCAGGATAGACTGCGCACCATCGAATTGATCGGGCCTTATCGCGAACTTCCTCCGAATGCGGTGATCTCGCTGCAGACCGGATCGCAGACCTCGTATGACATGTACGTACAAGTGCAGAATGAACTCGAATCAGCGATCCGTGAGTTACGTGATCAGCTTTCGAAGAAAAAGTTCGGCCGTAGTTACAGTGAGTTGGATGAAAAGAGCGAAGAGGACCGCGACCTGATCAAAGCTATTCGCATGGTCTATCCGCAGCGGGTATCAGAGGCCGAGCCGGTGGAGATTGATGTCAAGCAATGAGCATCCCATTCGATCGATGGCCGATGAGATCATCGGATAGTTCCCGCGTGTAGATCGGGATATGCCCAAACCTCTCACAGCCTTCGCACCAGCCAGAGCACGAGGCTAAGCACCGCTGACACCACGAGCATCGTCACGATCGGAAAGTAGAGGCTGAACCCATCGCGCTCAATGCGAATGTCGCCTGGCAACCGCCCGATCCACCGCCACCAGCCGCTTTTCACCAGCCACGGCCACAATAGACCGGCGATGAGCAATAGAACTCCCGCAACGATCAGAAGCCGTCTCATGAGGCAAAACTACCGATCCATTGAGTTGACTTATGTTCGGGAAGTGGCGCGGGTACATTGGGTCGTTCTATTGATCGCGTTCGGCGTCAGTCTCCTTGTCCGATCGCCGCATATCGGCCGGCCTTTGAGCGCGCACCATGAATTCTGCACCGCGCTCACATTGATCTTCCTGGAGAACTGGAAGGACGGAGGTTTCCAGGAACACAAAGGCGCGCCTTCATTGAATTTCAAAGGTGCCGCCGATCGGTACATCCATCCGCTCTCTTATGAGTTCGCTACTCGTAACGGTGCACTTTATTATCTATCCTTTCCACCTTTCGCCTACTACGTTCCGCATTTGGTCTTCAGCGTCTTCGGCATCGATCCAGCGCCATTGCCAATGACCTGGTTCAGCCTTATGTGCCATGCATTGACCGTGATCTTTCTCGTACTTGCGATAGCCCGGGTGATGGGCGGGTCGGTGGCCACCATTGCCGGGCTGCTCTACCTCTTCATGCCCGCATCCGCGTGGTTCCATGGTACTTTTTACATGTCCGATTCTTTCGTTCAACTGATGTGGGCCATCCATCTGCATGCAGCGGTGATCTGCTTCACCGATCGAAGAGGCGTTCGGCAACTGGCATATTTCGGCGTATCACTCGCATTTCTGGTCTACACTTACTGGCTTGGTGTTTTTGTTGCTACGGTGCATGCAGGCATCGCCGCTGTTCTCTCGATCCGCAGGAGGGACAGGAGCTTCTGGGCAATGGTGCCGGTCGCCACGATGGCGACGGTGATCCCGATCGCCATCACCGTGTGGCAGTATTCAGCGGTGATCGGCCTTGAGGGAGTAATGGACTACTGGTGGTACCGTTTCCAGGACAGGGCCACCATGCAGTTCTGGACCGGTGGCCCCATGTACCATCTGCGGATCCTCGGCCATAATTACGTGCTCAGTTGGCTACCGCTGCTGTTTTTTCTGCCCGTGGCAGCCTTGCTGATATGGCTGTTCCGCCGACGAATACGCCCCTATACCGACCCGGTGCTCCTCTCAATGCTGCTCTTTCCAGTATTGATCGATCACGCGGTCTTCTTGAAACATGCGGGGCATGACTTCGGGGCATTGAAAGCCGGGTTCCTTCTTTGTGCCGTTTCCGCGTGGTGTGTCGATCGGCTTGGTGAGCTTCTCTGGAAACCGCAGATCGCACGAGCAGCCATTACTATCTGTCTCAGCTTGATCGGGATCTGGCTGTATTTCCGGATCAATCCAGTGGCTGATGGCGTGAAGGTGCGCTACGATCGACAGATGAGTTGGGGCCATCAGATCGCCAGAACGGTCACCGATCAGGAGATCGCATTTGCAATGGGATGGGTTCCTGAGCCACAAGAACAGTGGTATGCCCGAAGGAACATAAAGCCGGTGAAGACCGAGTCGGAAGCATTGGATCTTCTGGAACAACGGGGCTTCCGGAGGGGTGTGATATTCATTCAGGCACAGGATTCCTTGATCGCGCAACCGATAGTCAGGGATCCATTCTGATCCCGATCGGATACATGCTGTAACTTTCGGTTCAGCCGCACGTCATACTTGTGCGACCCCTCATTGTTGCGCCCGTGACACTCGTTGAGTACAACCGCGCCGTGGACCTATATGCCGATGGCATCTATCGCTTCGCGTTGAAGCATTTGCGCGATGAGGACCTCGCCAAGGACGTGGTGCAGGAAAGCTTCGCGCGTCTGTGGCTCAAGGTGGATCAGGTGGATGCCGCCAAGGTGAAAAGTTATCTGTTCACCACCGCGCACCACATCATGGTGGATGAAGTGAGAAAGAGCAGCCGTAACACGAGGATGGAAGAACATCACGAAGATCTGCGATCGGTCAGCCAGACGCATCCCGATCTGAAGGAGGTGTTGGAGGCTGGTCTGGCGACCTTGCCGGCCATGCAGCGCAGCGTTGTGTTGCTGCGTGATCTGGAAGGTTATAGCTACGATGAGATCGCGGAGCTTACCGGGTTGAACGAAAGCCAGGTGAAAGTGTACATCTACCGTGGGCGCACGGCATTGAAGAATTACATCGGTCAACTGGAGATCGTGTTGTGAAGGAGAGGATCGATCATACCAATTACGAGGCCTGGCTGCTTGATCGGCTTGAGGGGAACCTTACGCCTGAACAGGAGAAGGAACTTGATGCCTTCCTTGCAAAACACCCCGGGCTTGCTCCTGACATGGACGATCTGCCCACCATAGCGGATGACCGTGTGTACGGGGACAAGGACAGCTTGAAGCGATCGGTACCCCCGGTCGCTGCGGTAACGGATGCCACTCTTGAAGATCATCTCGTGGGCAGGCTTGAAGGAGATCTCACGGCCGGGCAGAAGCGCGATCTGGAAAGATTTTTATTCGAACATCCTGAACATTCACGCACTGCCGCGTTGTACGATAGGGTGAAGATCGATACCGGTGCGGTCGCTTTTCCGGAAAAGCCAATGCTTGCCCGCGCCATTCCACCGATCGGTGCCGTAGGGCGATATACATTGGAGGATCACCTTATCGCGAAGCTGGAAGGCGATCTTACCAAAGAGCAGGAACAGGCCCTCTCGCTCTATCTTCAAGCTCATCCGGAAGCCCAACAGGAACTGCGGGCGCTGGCCCTGACACGCATCGGCCGTGAACCGATCGTTTTCGATGGAAAGGCGGAATTGAAGAAGGCGGCGAAAGTCATATCCATCGGTCGCCAGCAGATCTTCTACCGCATTGCGATCGCTGCATCCATAGCCATACTTTTTGCCTTGGGCATCTGGTCCCTGCAGAAGCCGGCAGGCTCTGAAGAGATGATCGCAGTTGTGAAGGACGCCGATCGACCGCCATCACAAGCGAGCGAAGAAAACGCGACCGTCAAGATCGATACAGGGGGAATAATAGAGACCGGCATACAGGAGCCTTCGATCGAAAAAGAAGTTCCGGTCACTGCCCGTGAGAAAGCAGCAGTACCAAGGAGCGTTCCGCAGAACGATCCGGCTCCTGCGCTCGCATCGGTACCTGAGGTCAACATCGAGGAGATGGAGCCGATCGGTCCAACGGAAGTCATCGATGTGCAGATCGCGCAGAAAGATGCTTCACCTGCCCCGATCACCGTGGAGGAACCTGTGATGCAGGCATTGGCGGAACAAGCTCCCGCAGTCCCCAACAGTGGGCAACAGGTCCGCAATATGACCACGCTTGTAAGCACAGCGTTCAGGGAGAAAGTGCTGGATGAACCTGTGGCCGACGATCGTCCGCTGGATGCCGCAGATGCCATTGCCGTGGTGGATCGGGGCTTGAAAGCCGTAGGCGGCAGCGAAGCCGGGTTGAAGGTCGATCACTCCAACGGGAAGATCCAGCGGGTGGGTCTGCGCCTGGGCCGCAACTTCGCCATTACGGCAAGTACCGGTCGTTGATCGGACCACATTGCCGATCGCCGTTCGGCCAGCTTTTCACCCGCTCATCACTTAAGCCATCGGATCCTGTAACTAGGATGGGAGCTTGGTCGTCCAATGGCTAAACAACCATCGCCATGAAGACCCGCATCACACACATCATCACACTGGTAGCCGCATTCCTCACCATCGGGCAGGCATTCGCTGCAGAGCCGGTGAAAGTGAACAGCAACACTACGGCCCGATCGCTGGAACGTGCACTGGATCACGAGTTGAACAAGCACCTGTCATATCCAGTACTGGAGAAGGCCGACATGACCGGTGATGTATATGTGAGCTTCGTAGTGAACAAGGAAGGCCGCATCGAAGTGATGGAGTGCAATTCCACCAACGAAAAGCTTCGCCAGTACGTGATCAAGAAACTGGCCCGTGTGGATATCGGTGATAATCCCAACGGTATCTGGAAGACCACGCACATGCGCATTTCGTTCCATCCGGAGAGAACATGATCAGGTCAGGATGGATCGTGCAAAGTGGCCCCTGCAAAGGGGCCACTTCTTTTTTGCTTCCGCTGTAACTATCACACAGAGCGGCCGTCCTATGAACAAGAACAGAGTGCGATGAGATACACGTTCGCCATTACAGCCTTCCTCGCCATCGCGATACAGGCCGGGGCCCAGACCGATAGCACGGAGGTGGAGACCGAAAAGAAGAAGAACAATGCCATAAGCATCGGTGTCAGCTCCAAGACCGGTGGTTATGCCAAGCTCGAGACGGTCGGTGATTCCACCAAGAAGCCGGAGCCGTTCAAGATCGAAACGAAGCGAAAGATCATCACCATCATCTCAGAACCGAAACCCTTTGCTTCCGTGCAGGACAGTGTTGATGATCGCAAGGCCGAGCTCCGGAAAGATCGGCGCAAGACATTCACATACTGGAGCGGTCTTGATGTGGGCGTGAATACGCTCATGGGAAGTGATGGGGATACGGACCTTTCCGGCGACGAGGAGTTCATGGAGATCGATAATGCGCGCTCACGCTTTTTCGCCATCAATTTCCATGAGGCCAAGCTAGAATTCGGCAGCCACCATGCAGGGCTCATGACCGGTCTTGGACTTGAATTCACAAGTTATCACCTGAAGAACAATGTCCTGCTGCAGTACAACGCCGATTCGGTGTACGCACTTCAAGTGGAGAAACCCGAGTTCCGCAAGAACAAATTACGTCAGATCGGTCTTCGGATCCCATTGATGCTCGAGTTCAACACCAAACGCGCACCGATCCCCACCGATGAACAATTGCGCAGCGGCGAGAGCTTCAGCTTCGATCGGAAAAGGAACGTGCACCTTGCGGCAGGCCTGGTGGGCAGCTGGTACTTCAACACCATGTACAAACAGAAGTATCGCGGTGAAGATGGCCGCATGCTGAAGGAAAAGGACAACGGCGATTATCTGCTCATGCCCTATCGGGTGGCGGCTTCGGTAAGGGTGGGCTATGGCGCATGGAACTTCTTCGCCGAATATGCCCTTACACCGTTCTTCAAGGAAGATAAAGGTCCTGAGCTTACAGCGTTCAATGTAGGATTGACGATCATCGGGTTCAACTAGCACTGCCGTTCGCAGTAGCAACGAGGGGTTGGATCCGGCCGCGGGAGAGCATCTTCCGCGGCTTCTTCTTTTCCGTGGATCGATAGCTTTCGTCAATACCGGCTATTTTTGCGGGCCGCAGCACTTCTGGATAATTCCGACCGTATCATGGGCCGCATTTTTGAAAAGAGAAAGCACAAGATCTTCGCACGCAACGCGAAGCTGAGCAAACTGTTCACCCGCATCGGGAAGGAGATCGCGATGGCCGTGAAGGCCGGAGGACCGAATCCGGAAGCGAATTCACGTTTGAAAGTGGCGATCCAGAACGCCCGCGGCATGAACATGCCG
This sequence comes from Bacteroidota bacterium, assembly GCA_023430325.1. Taxonomy (GTDB): domain Bacteria; phylum Bacteroidota; class Bacteroidia; order Flavobacteriales_F; family PHOS-HE28; genus PHOS-HE28. Next base: position 7,706 of record JAEZAU010000108.1, read on the forward strand.
AAGGATAATGTGGATCGTGCGATCAAGAAAGCCGCCGGTGGCGAAGAGGCCGATTACCATGAGATCACTTATGAAGGCTATGCGCCTGGTGGCGTGGCGATCTTTGTTGAGGCCGCTACCAATAATGTGAATCGTACGGTGAGCAATGTGCGCAGCTTCTTCACCAAGTGCGGCGGCAACCTCGGCACCAGCGGGTCGTTGAGCCATGTTTTCGAAAGGAAGGCCGAATTCGTGATCGAGAATGCGGCGTTGAAGGGAAAAGATCTCGATGAGTTCGAAATGGAGGTGATCGATGGCGGTGCCGATGATGTGGTGCGCGATGAAGATGGCGTGATCATTTATGCCCAGTTCCAGGCATTCGGGCAGATGCAGCAAAAGCTGGAAGCGCTCGGCGTGGAGGTGAAGAGTGCAGAGCTTAAGAGATTCCCGTTGACGACCATGCCATCGGATATCGACACCGCCAGGAACGTTCTCAAACTTGTTGACCTGCTGGAAGAGGATGACGATGTGAACGCGGTCTACCACAACATGGACCTTACAGAAGAAGTGGAGGCCGAGTTGGAGAAAGCCTGATCAGGCGGTACGCTGCCCGTGCTTCGCGGCATTCTCTTCCCTTCCCAGCGTACGGAAACGGATATGATATTGGGTGCCTTTGCCGTCCCGGTCACCATCCACGGTCATGCGTCCGTTCAATTGCTCCACCAGGCTCTCTATCAGTGATACACCGAGCGTATCGCCATTGGCAGCAAGCTTATCTGCGGGAATGCCCACACCGTTGTCCGTATAGATCAGATCGAACTCCTTGTTGCTGGCACGATGTAGAGAGAGGTTGATGAGGCCCTCTTCACGGCCTTTGAAAGCATGCTTGAACGAATTCGTTATCAGCTCGTTCAACAAAAGGCCGAGCGGGACCATGGTATGTAGATCAAGTGCCAGATCGGGATCTATATCGGTCCTATAGGCGATGGTGTCGCTCACGTCATTCAGCCGCACAAGTTCTTCGAACAATTCCTGGATGTAATGGCTCACATCGAGCATGGAAAGTTCATCGCCCTTGTAGAGTTTCTCATGGATAAGGGCCATGGAAGTGACCCTGCTCTGGCTTTGATCGAAGGCATGTTGCAGGCGCTCATCGGCGATGGTCCCCGCCTGCAGGCGCAATAGGCTGGCCACCACTTGCAGGTTGTTCTTTACCCGGTGATGCATCTCCTTGATCAGAAGTTGGATCCTTTCGTTCGCCTGTTCGATCTTCTTTTTTTCCTCCTGGAGCGCCAGCGCCTGTTCAGTGTCGCGAAGCTTTGCGGCCTTCAGGTTCTCCTTCATCCGCAACAAGGCGTTGCCCAGCACGTCCTGCGGCCCGCGTACGGTCACGGTGGTGTCGTAATTGCCTTTGCCGATCGCGTCAGCGCTGCTTGCCAGTGATCTAATGTTATCGATCATTCCATTGAAGGATGATGCCATCTGCCCGATCTCATCGGAAGAGTTAACAGGCACTGCCGCGCGTACGTCGCCCACGGACAGGGCTCTTGCGGCCTGGGCCACTTCATTCACCGTGTTCCGTACCCCGCGCATGATCACGAATCCCATGATCGTTACCGCACCGATCACACCGATCAATGCCGCCAGTACGATGAAGAGCCTGATCCTCGCATCCTGCGAATTCGCCGCTGTGGCATCTTCGATCAATTCCAGTGAATGATCTTCCACCAGTTTCAACTTGTCCAGGGCGCGAAGCGAAACATCCCACCAATGTTGGGCGGCGATCGCCTGAGGGTCCAGGGAGCGGCGCTCTTTCACCGTTCCTATCACCGATCGCATGAAGTTCACATCAGGTCCCTGGAACATCTCCCGGTAGGTGCTCATCACTTCTGGAGGCGCTTCCTTCTCGAAGAGGAACATGTTGGCCTCGTACTGGGATATCTGTTCGCTGAGTTCGGCCGTTTCGGCATGGTCGAGCTGCTCATCTCCCAGTGCAATGCTCAGTTTGTCACGGATCACGCTCAACGCTTCCTTGGCGTTCAATAATCGCAAATGCGCGTAGAACCGATCCTTGGTTTCGGGATCGAGCGCCAGTTTTCCCACGCGCCCCAACTCCTCCAAAAGCGCATTGTCCATGGCCCGATAGGTGCGCGAAACGCTGAACGGATCGGTGCGGTTCTCTGCCACTCGGGCCCGTAGGATGTTGAGCCCGCTGAAGGAGCTGATCTCCTCCATGGGCAATGCGCTCATGTGTGCGGTCTGCTGCAAGGCAGCGATCGCCTCATCGGTATGCGTGTATTGCAGTTGAAGCTTCACCACGGTGACCGGGCGGCCGGTAAGAAAGCCGACCGAATAGGCACTCTCCCGCTGCACCTGGTGCATCACATCGGAGAAGAGACTGATCCGCTCAGCCTGGTTCTTGATGTACTCATAGAAAACGCTTCGTTTCAGATTACTGTCCACCTGTTTACTGATCACCAGTATCATGCCCAGCACCGGAATTGCCAGGGTGATCATGAACTTGGTACGGACCGGAAGATCAGCGAAGCGCCACTGCATCGAAGCCCCCAATTTACGGACAGTGCCGATCCCAGCACGGCCAAAGGCCATTGATAGGCGGTAATTTGGCACCCCCTACCCGCCGAAGATGGAGACCGTGGATCGACAATACACCAGTATGCAAGAGCTCTTTGATTCACTTGAAGAGAAGAATACGAAGGCCATGGAAGGTGGCGGTGCAGCGCGGATGGAAGCCCAGCACAAAAAGGGAAAGCTCACCGCTCGCGAAAGGGTGGATCTTCTTCTGGATGAAGGATCCTTTCAGGAGATCGGCCGTTTGGTCACTCACCGAAGTACCAATTTTGGTCTGGATAAGCAGCAAATCCTGGGCGATGGGGTCATTACGGGTTACGGAACGATCGATGGCCGAATGGTCTATGTCTTCTCGCAGGATTTTACGGTCCTGGGCGGATCGCTGGCCGAAGCGCATGCAGCGAAGATCTGCCGCATCATGGACCTTGCCATGCAGAACGGTGCACCGGTCATCGGTCTTAACGATAGCGGTGGTGCACGGATTCAGGAAGGCGTAGTGTCTTTGGGTGGATATGCGGACATCTTCTACAGGAACGTTCGCGCAAGTGGTGTGATACCGCAGATCAGTGCGATACTTGGTCCTTGCGCCGGCGGCGCTGTCTACAGCCCCGCGCTCACTGACTTTGTAATGATGACCCAAGGCACTAGCTACATGTTCGTGACCGGTCCCAACGTGGTGAAGACCGTTACGCATGAGGAAGTGAGCAGTGAGGATCTGGGCGGTGCGGTTACGCATGCCAGCAAAAGCGGTGTTGCTCATTTCACGGCAGGGAACGAGCTCGATGCCATTCGCCAATTGAGGCAGCTTATCGGCTACATCCCAAGCAACTGCGAAGAGGAACCGCCGGTGGTGCCATACGAGGCAGCTGATGGTTCAAGGCCTTTGCTGGACAACATCATTCCGGAGAATCCGAACAAGCCCTATGATATCCGTGAGGTGTTGAACGCGGTTATCGATCCGGATAGCAGCATGGAGGTGCATGCCGAATATGCGCGCAACATGGTGGTGGGTTTTGCCAGGGTGGCCGGCCGAACGGTGGGGTGTGTTGCGAACCAACCCGCCGTCCTTGCCGGGGTGCTTGACATCGATGCGAGCATCAAAGCCGCCCGGTTCGTGCGGTTCTGTGATGCTTTCAATATCCCGTTGCTGGTATTTGTGGACGTGCCTGGATTTCTGCCGGGTACAGACCAGGAGTGGCGTGGTATCATCAATCATGGCGCGAAACTTCTTTATGCGTTCAGCGAGGCGACAGTGCCTCGGATCACGGTGATCACCCGAAAAGCCTACGGTGGCGCATATGATGTGATGAATTCAAAACATATCGGGGCCGATATGAACTTTGCTTGGCCCAGTGCCGAAATAGCCGTGATGGGTGCGAAAGGTGCGGCGGAGATCATCTTCAAGAACGAGATCGCCTCTGCGAGCGATCCAGCGGCCAAGCATAAGGAGAAAGAGGAGGAATATCGCCGACAATTCGCTAATCCATATGAAGCAGCGGCGCGTGGGTTCGTAGATGAAGTGATCAGACCTCGCGACACACGCATTAAGATCATTGCAGCCCTTGAAATGCTTCGCAACAAGGTCGAAAAGCTGCCTCGGAAGAAGCATGGAAATATCCCTTTGTAACGGGCACAGTTCTAACGGATCGACATTTCTTCACAGTGCGATAGGCGTATGCCTTCATAACTTGCGGTACCTAAACTTCCCGATCGATGTTCTTTAAGATCACAGTAGCGCTAGCCGCCACCTCTGCCATGTTCTTTACCTCGCACGATCCATTGAAGGACCTCAATATCGGCGATCCCCTTCCCCTGCCCGATCACGCCATGATCGATGTTTCCGGTGAAAAGTTGTCACTGCAACAGATCGCTGGAGATCATGGTCTGCTGGTCATCTTTTCAAGCAACCAATGCCCGTTCGTTGTCGGGTCTGAAGGCAGTGAAGGATGGGATGGCCGCTATGGCGGCATTCATGAAGTGGCGAAGAAGCACGGGATCGGCATGGCCTTGATCAACAGCAACCACGCAACCCGTGAAAAGGGCGAGTCTTTGGCGGACATGCAGCGCAGGCATAAGGAACGCGGGTTCGGAAGCTATTACCTGGTGGATGAGAACAGTGCCGCCGCGGATGCATTCGCAGCACGAACCACACCGCACGTATTTCTCTTCAACAAGGACATGAAATTGGTCTACAAAGGCGCCATCGATGACAGTGTTGCGAGCTCCAAGGATGTGAAGGAGCATTGGCTGAAGAACGCCATGGAGAATATGATCGTGGGAAAACCCATCGAACCGGCAACCACCCGCAACATCGGCTGCAGCATCAAGCGTGCCCGGCACGACCACTGATCCCGGCCAGGTATTAAGAGCGTTCAGGAAGCGCCGTTGTTGATTTGTTGATAAGAAAGCCACTGCAGCCTCGCGCAGGGATCGTTCCTTTGTGAAAAGGCGGACGAAATGAACGTTCTATTGATCGGTGGTGGCGGAAGGGAACATGCCCTGGCCTGGAAGATCGCGCAGAGCTCCCTGCTCGACGAATTGTACGTAGCACCCGGCAATCCCGGTTCGGTGCGGCACGGCAGGAATGTGCAGCTCGATCTCACCGATCATAAGGCGTTGAGAAAATTCCTATTGGAAAAAGGGATCAGCATGGTGGTGGTAGGTCCGGAGGCACCGCTGGTGGACGGACTTCATGATCGCATCGCAGATGATCCGCAGCTTTCCGGTGTCACGGTCATTGGTCCGCGCAAGGAAGGCGCACGTCTGGAGGGAAGCAAGGATTTCGCCAAGGAATTCATGTTCCGCCATAATATTCCCACTGCTGCACATCGAACATTCGTGAAAGGTCAGCTCCAGGATGCGATCGCCCATCTGGAGAACGTGAAGCCGCCTTACGTGATCAAAGCCGATGGTCTGGCAGCCGGCAAGGGCGTAGTGATCACTTCCGATCGCAAAGAGGCTGAGAGGTCATTGAAGGACATGCTTCAAGGTGGTGTGCATGGCGCCGCTGGCGAACGTGTGGTGATCGAACAGCATTTGAAAGGGATCGAGCTTTCTGCGTTCCTGATCACCGATGGCCGATCATTCAAAATGTTGCCCGCGGCCAAGGATTACAAGCGGATCGGCAATGATGATCAAGGGCCGAACACCGGAGGCATGGGTGCGGTCTCACCCGCTCATTTCGCGGACAAGGACTTCATGCAGAAGGTGCATGATCGCATTGCTGCGCCCACCATCCGTGGTTTGCAGAAAGATGGAATTCCGTACAGTGGATTTCTGTTCATGGGGCTCATGAACGTGAACAATGAGCCGTACGTCATCGAATACAATGTGCGCCTGGGCGATCCCGAAACGGAAGTGATCCTGCCTCGACTGCGCAGCGATCTGCTCGATCTGTTCGAAGGCATTGCCAGCGGCACGCTCAGCGAGAGGCATGTGGATGTGGACGATCGCACCGCTGTTACCGTGGTCATCGCTTCAGAGGGTTATCCCGGCAACTATGAAAAGGGCCGGCCGATCGGGGGCATCGATCTGGTGCGTGACGCCTATGTGTTCCACGCGGGCACCAGGATGAAGGGTGATACGCTGGTCACCGATGGCGGTCGCGTGCTCTGCGTCACCGCGTTCGGCAAGGATCTCGATCAGGCCATCGCATCAGCATACCGCAATGCGGCGCTCATCGATTTCGACGGAAAGTATTTCAGGACGGATATCGGCAGGGACCTGGTGAAGATCCCCGTGCCAAGAGGGGCACAGCAGCAGGTGTGATCAGATCAGCGTACCGCGGCGCCGGGCCTCCTCACTGTACCGGCGTTGCATCAGGAGCCAGTAGACCAGGCCAAAGGCCAGAACGAGCGTGACACCGATGACCGGCACCCAGCCCATCACCACCAATACCTGGAAAGTGGCCTCCAGGAAATGTCCGATTCCAAAGAAGATCTTGTACATCTGTTGCAGGATGGATCGCGGACAAAGATAGAAGAGCGTAGGTCAGATGCTCGCAGGTCTTTTCAGAAGTAACCAGCCGATAGTCCTAGTGGCATTGCTGCTGCTGGTCCCCATGCTGTATTTCCCTTCCTTTTTCGAGGTGCCTCCGGTTCCATCACCTGCCATGCCCTTCCATCACCTGCTTCTCGATCTGGTGGGCAACGATCGGGTGGTGTACGGCTTGGTTTCGCATCTCTTCCTGCTATTGATCTGTGTGCAGGTCAATACACTGGTGAGCAGTTCGGAATTGCTGGACAAACGGACCCATTTACCGGCCCTTATGTTCCCGATCCTGCTTGCGGCATTTGGACCGGTGGTTACGCTCGATCCCACCATCACAGGAATGCCATTCGTGCTCGCGGGATTGCAGCGTACCTGGCAGATGAATAATAATGGCCGTGCCATGCATTTGTTGTTCGATGCTGGCCTTTTGATCGGGCTTTCGGCATTGTTCTACCTACCGTACATCTTCCTGGTGGTCGTGATCTGGGCATCCATCTCGGTCATCAGGCCTTTCCAATTGCGGGAATATGTCGTGGCTTTCATGGGAGCCGCCGTGATCATGTATTTCAGTTGGGGCGTCCTGTTCCTGCTCGATCTTCCCTGGCGTCCCTTGCTTACCGTGGGTGCGTCACATCCGTTCGACCCTGAGATGCATACTGTTCAGGCTTCGCAACGTATCCTGTTATGGATGGTGCTTATCGCGTTCCTGGCCGTGGGCGTCCTATCCTATTCCGGCAGCTACCGGCGCAGCATCATGCGGCAGAAGAATTTGCGATCGGCCTTTCTGGCGTTCTGTGCAGCTGTGGGCATCCTCATCGCCTTCGATCGGTTGATCACTGGTGTTACTGCACCGATCATGATCGCACTTCCGCTCGTAGTGTTCTGCGCGCATGCGTTGCAACAACCGAAGAGAGCCTGGGTGGGTGAGGCAGGCGTTTTCTCCCTGTTGATCCTTGCGTTATGGGCGCAATGGGGGTGGTGATCACACCACCGCCTCCTTCCGGGCTTCCGCCATCAAAGTTTCCACAGCTTCCGCTTCCACCGGAATGTCCTCGAACAGATCCACCGGACCGTTCCTGGTCACCAGAATGTTGTTCTCCAGCCGGATGCCGAGGTTTTCCTCGCGGATGTAGATACCTGGTTCCACGGTAAAGACCATGTCCTCGGCGATCGGTTCGGTCCACAGGCCCACGTCATGCACATCGAGCCCCAGGAAATGGCTGGTGCCATGCATGAAATATTTCTTGTACAGCGGCCGATCGGGATCCTGCTTCGCCACATCTGTCTTATCCAGGAGGCCGAGCCCGATCAACTCGGTCTCCATCACCTTGCCAACCTCCTTATGGTAATCGTTCAGCATGGTGCCTGGCCGCAACATACTCGTCGCTTCGTTCTTTACACGAAGCACGGCATCGTAGACCGCACGCTGACGTTGCGTAAACCTACCGTTCACAGGCAGGCACCGCGTCAGGTCGCTCGCGTAGCCACCGTATTCGCATCCGAAATCCATCAGGATCACATCGCCATCGTTGCATCGCTGATCGTTGGTGATGTAGTGGAGCACACAGGCATTGTAGCCACTAGCGATGATCGGTGTGTAGGCATGGCCGCGTGATCCGTTGCGGATGAATTCGTGCGTTATCTCCGCCTCGATCTCATACTCCAGCACGCCGGGCCGCAGGAAACCACACACACGCCTGAAAGCCTTGCCCGTTATCGCGATCGCGCGTTTCATCTGCTCAACTTCATCTGCTGTTTTACGTGCACGTATGCGATGCATGATCGGTGCACTGCGCTTGATCGGATGAAGCGGAAAACGCTCGCGTATCTCGGCGTTCTTTCTTTCCTCGCGCGTCTGTACCTCGTTGCCCTGCCGCAGATGTTCGTTGCTGTTCAGGTACAATATCTCGCATTGAGGCACCAATCTTTTCACCGTGGCTTCGTACTGGCTGGTCCAAAGCACCGTGGCCACCCCGCTCAATTCGCGCGCCTGTTCCTGGGTAAATTTCGCGCCCTCCCAGATCGCGATGTGTTCATTCGTCTCACGCACGAAAAGGATCTCACGGTCCTTCGGATCGAAAGCATCGGGAAAGAGGAGCAGGATCGATTCCTCCTGATCGATGCCCGTTAGGTACATGATGTCCGTCGCCTGTTTGAAAGGCATGGTGCCATCGGCGCTCGTCGGCATCACATCGTTGCTATGGAATATCGCCAGGCCACCTTTCTCCATGTGCTGGCGGAAACGGGCGCGATGCTCGCGATAAGTGCTTGCCTTCAGTGGTGTATAGCGCATGATGCTGATCTCAGATGGCACTAAGGTAACGGTGTGGGCGTATCCCTGCGGGCCGGGCCATCCACTGTAGCTGCTTCGGCTCAGCGGGTGTTGCAGCGGCTGCGGTGGCTTCCTGCGGTCGCCTCCTCGCTCGCGAAACACCAGCGCTTCGCCTTCAGCAGGCTGCCGCTCCTGTCCCTTACGCAAGATCCCGATATTCGATCATCTCTTCGTTGGACTGATCATCTGATCATCTAATTTTCTGATCATCTGATCCGCCCGATGACCCTCGCCGAATTCCGTGAATATTGCCGCCGTAAACCAGGCTTTTCCGAAGATCTGCCGTTCGATGAGAACACGCTCGCATTCCGTGTGGGCGGGAAGATCTTCGCGCTGATGGATACCGAGATCTTCGAGAGCGTGAACCTGAAGTGCGATCCGGAACTTGCGATCGAATTGCGGGAACGCTATGAAGGGATCACCGGCGGCTACCACATGAGCAAGAAGCATTGGAACACGGTGCGCACCGATGGAAGCGTGCCCAACAAACTGATCCTGGAACTCGCCGATCACAGCTATGATCTGGTGCGGGCGAGTCTGCCGAAGAAGGTGCGGGAGGATCTGTAACGAAATGTGCGTGAGGGATAGAAGTGGAAAGCCCGCAAACGAGGCTTTGCGAGTGCGGACTTGGAACGAATAGCCCGACGGCGCTGCTTTTGAGCGCCGGCACGCCCAATTCCGGCATTTGCCATTCACCATTCGCCCTTCACCATTCACCAGATCGTAAACTTGCACTCCGATCCAAATGCACGAGCCGTTGCACAACGTTGGCAAATTCCTGCTGAACTATTTCTTCCGCGGGCTGCTGCTGCTCGTGCCGATCACGATCATCGGCTGGGCGCTGTGGCAGGGACTTGTGTTCCT
>JAEZAU010000025.1 GCA_023430325.1 Bacteroidota bacterium
CAGAAGCCCTGGTCGCCACTGATCGCGCTCACGCTGCCGGTGGTGAAGTTGTTGCGGTTGTCGATGATGCGCTGCCCATCAGGCCCTGAAGTGCGCAGGATGTAACCACCGCCCGTGATGCCATCGCCGGCGCTGTCATAGACGCGGAGCAGATAGCATCCGGCAGGTAGATCGCATTGCACGGTGATGGTGGCGTTGCTTGGGGATCCTGAGCCGCTGCACATGACTGTCTGGGTGGCTTGTGTAGCGATCTCCCAGGAAGTCTCCTGGCCGTTCTGATCGGTGGTTACCTCCAAGGTCAATGATTGGGTTGCGGGACCAGTTGGCGATCCGACGCAGTCACAGTTCTGAGTGATCACATCATCGGTCGTGTTCGGATCTCCATCGTCACAAGGGTCGCCGACCTCACCCATCAGCAGTGGGCATGCGTCAGCGCAATCAGCAATGCCATCTCCATCTTGATCCGTTGCATCTGCATTCACTGTAACAGTTGCGGTAGTGATGCATCCGTTCGGGGATGTAGCAGCAACGATGTAGGTTGTCGTACCGGAAACCACCACATCTTGCGGTGACTGCAAGTTGCTCGTGAATCCCGCGGGATCGGAAGACCAGCTGAAGGTCGGCGATTGCTGGCCGCTAACCACGACATTATCCACCGCCCAATACCAACCGTAGGCTGCGCGATAACGGAACCTGATCTGCACATTCGGTTGACCGGCATACGCGTTCAGATCGATCGTTGCTTGTGTAAAGCTCGAAGGTGTTCCCTGGGTGCTGGTGTAGGTCTGCAACGTAGTCCAGGTCGTGCCATTGGTGGAGATTTGCACCCGTGTGGTATCGTTGGTGCCCAGATAGCGGTAATAGTGATGGAACTGCAGTGATGCATTGGACATGTCCACCAAGCTGAAGGAAGGACTGGTGAGCGTTGTCAACGTTATTCCGCCTGAACCTTGTGCATCGCTGTTCGCCATGTAGAACTGCGATGCATCATTGCTGCTGATCGTATTGGATCCGTAGGTATATGGGCTCTGTCGCAGGGTCCAGATGGATGCACCCGGCCCATTCGTTCCACCAGTGCCATCATTCGTCACGGTCCAGTTGTTCGTTGGGCCATTGAAACTCTCGATCAGGGCTGTGCCTATCGCACTTCCCGTAGCATCAAGAGCAATGGTATCGCCTGCACAGATCGTTGTTGAACTTGCTGTTGCGGTTACACCGGTCGGTGCAGCATTCACGATCACGGTCGTGCTCGCTGCAGGTGAAGCACAGCCATTCACAGTGGCGATCACGGAATACGTTCCGGCTGCACTTGCAGAGGCGCCAGTGATCAAAGGATCTTTCAATAAGCTGGTGAATCCGCCCGGTCCCTGCCATGAATAGGTCGCATCAGGAACTTCAGTAGCATTCAATTGAAGATCCTGACCAGCGCAGATCGGGCCATTGTTCGTTGCCATGACGCTTGGAGCAGTGGTGCGTATGAATGTCCAGGTTGGACAGCCAGTGGCTGTGCCGATCGCATTCCGTGGAACGATCCGCCAGCTGTATGTGCCCGCGGCCAGGGATCCTGCATCGAAGGATGTGGTGGCCTGGTTGCTGCTTACCAATGTGCTGGCAGTTGCACCTGCATCCAGGTATACGTCATATCCTGTGGCTTGTGTCACCGCCGGCCATGTCAAGGTAGTGGGGCCAACGCATGCGGCGGATCCATCAGCGGGGGCGGTGGGGGCTGTTGCACACGATGGAGCGGCCGGAGTGAAGCAATCGATCTGGGCCGACCACCCTGCTCGAAGGCTGGTGCCATCGCTCCAGAATGCGAATGTCAAACATCCGCCATTGGCCGCTGTGGCCGTGAAAGGCCCGGGGATCGTAGTGCCCCACCAGCCGCCTGCACCATAAGGTGAAGAACCATTACCAGCACCATTGGCGCTCGCGAACATCGGAGAACTCGTATCCGGTCCGTCATAGACGTACAGCCGATCGTAATTCGCCTCTGTATCGAAGGCACTGAATGTCACAGATGCAACTTCACCTGGAGCGGTCGGGCAAACTGTAACGACCCAGTTCTCATTGTTGGTGTAGTTGGCGGCAGGTCCTCCTGTGTCATTCCAAGGTGCACCGCAGATCGCTGTAGGACCAGTCCTGAACAGAACGGCAGTGCTGTTGCTGCTGTAACCGTTCCCGGCTGCAGAACAATCACGACGGATGAAGACCCTGTATTGGGTACTTCCGATCAACCCGGACAGGGTGGCTGGTGATGATGACGCGGTCATGATGGATCCTCCAACACCCGGCGTACCAGCGGTCCCAGGAGTTGTGAAGGTGGCCGAAGGTCCGTACTCGATGATGTAATTCCCGGGTTCACCTGTCCAGCTTACACTGGCGGTATTGCTCGTGATGTTGGATATCGCCAATGCGGATGGGGCAGGACAGAGATCTTGGATGATCGAGAATGTGCTGCCTGTGCCTGCGCATGGGCTGGCGGGTGATGGCCATGTGTCGAACCAGATGAAATACTGGGTCCCAGCCGTCAGTTGTACAGGAAGGGTCTTGCTTGTAGCCGAAGTGCCGATGCTCGCCACACAAGTTCCACCGGCCGAGGGACACGCTCCGGCATAAACGAAGATCGATGTGTACGACTGGCCGGTTATGGAGATGTTGTAGAGACCGGTTGCTGCTGGTGTGAAGGTGTACAACGCCTCCACTCCGTTCTTGTAATTGTTGGTGGCCGTGCCACAGACAGCCGAAACTGTGGTTGAGCTCAATTGGTTCGTTGGCTGGCACACCACCGCCTGGCCTACCACCGGCGTAGATGGAATGTTGATGGCTCCGTTACAGAGTTCCGAAGCATTCACTGCACTAAGGCAGACATTGAAAGTACCCGCCTGGCCCAGATCCGTCCTTGTGAACACGCGCAAGAGGTATATGGTATTCTGTGCAAGGCCACTTACGGTCGCTGACCCGTTCACGGTCGAACTGCATGCACCTGTTCCAGTGTACGGCGTGCCACAAGCTGTGAAGACCTGGTAACCGATATGGCCGGCCGTACCGAGGGAAAGCGCAATTGTCATAGGGCTCAGGTACTGACCTGTATTGAAGCTGTACCACACATCCTGGATCGTTCCACTATTTGCACAAGAAGGTGCTGCACCTGTCATGTCGGCGTAAAGGGTGGTACCTGAGACAGCACCGGCAGGACAACCGCTGGTACTGTTCACAGCGAGCGTGGCCGGTGCAGTGCAGGCATCATTCGCAGGAGGACATGGAGCGCTTTCAATGAAGTCGCCCAGGAAGTTGCTGCACGCGGCGCCATCGGCGTGTACCAAGGTCACGTTCACGACAGTACCGATCGGATAAGTACCCAGATCGTAGAATCCTTCAGCAACATCCTGTATCACCACCGCCGGGCCGCCATCCACGGTATAACTGATATCCGCGCTGGTCATGTCCTGACCAGTGATGTCGCTATATCCAAGGTACCAGAGATCCACCCCGATCGTATAGCTGTAACCATTGCAATCGGTCGTCACCAGAACATCGCCCATTGGTTCAATGCATCCGCTGCATCTTACCTGCATCGTCCAGTTATCGGAAAGTGATCCATCGTGGCAGCTTTCGGTGCCGTTGGATTGGATCGTCATTGAGATGATGTTGCCTGATGAGGTGATCGTTCCCAATGAGCTCAGGTCATTTCCTGCTGGCGGAGTAATGATCTGGCTGCCTGTGTTCGGCATGCCGTTCCAAAGAATGATGCCATCACCGGGAGCGATCGGGCTGGGTTGAAGGAACTTAAGATCAAGTGTACCTGTGGGATCGGAACCCACAAAGACGAATACACGATCATCATTGTTCCGATAGCAATGCTGGAGGATCACCGGTTCCGTGGATCCGCAATCCACTTCGATCTCGCAACTTCCAAAGAAAGAACCCATCTCCACTGCGGCGCACGACGCGTATCCATTATTGACCTTTACATCCACGATCGAGGTCTCATCAAATGGTCCGAGCACTGTGGAGCCGGTAATGTTGCTTACAGTGACTGGTGCGCCGTAATCTACGGTGTAGGTCACTGCGACGGAAGTCGTACTGCCCAGATCGGTGATATCCACCACAAGACTGAACTCATCGTTCGCACAATCCTCTTGCTTCGTCACTGTTGTGGTGGCACACACCGGTGAAGGCGCAACGCTCACATCGTCCAGGTAGATGTAGTATTGATTGATACCGGAGTACGCATGGAAGCCGATGTAATAGACGCCGGTGGCCGGCGGAGTGAACGACCAGAGGTAGCTGTTCGATGTGGTGGTCGTGAGGGAGTCATGATCATGGATCAAGGTGGACATGGCCGCGATCGTTGGCGAAGTGCCGTACCATATATCAAGCTTTTCCATGTAAGATGTTCCAGCGTTATGGCCGAGCAAGTAGCTCAGATCATAGCTCACCCCGCCAGTAAGTTCCAGACCTGGAGTGATCAACCAATCATTTGCCACTGAACTGCCTGAGTAAGTGTACCGCATGGTGACACCGGTGAATCCCGTGGGTGATGCAGGAGCTGTCACCGAGTTCCAGGTGGTGGCACCATTCGCATCAATGATGGTCCAGCAATCAGGTGTGGTACCCGCTGTTGTCGAATTGAAGTTCTCGGACCAGGGAACGGTCTCAGGAGCACACAGCGTCGTGAAGTTCACCACTACGCTCCATTCACTCTGATCGGTACCGGAGCAGACACCACGCAGGTAGACCGAAAGGTCGGTTCCATCGGGCAGGCCTGTGACCTGGGTCGGCGAGCCTGTGACGTTACCGCTGGCCACAAGGCCCGTTGCTCCACTTCCTGGGGCACCGCTGGTACGCACTTCATAGTCATAGCTACCCGCAGCGTTCGGAGTGAACTGGATCGTTGCGGCGGTCGCAGTGATGTTCGTAACGGTGATATTGGTGGGAGGGAAGCACGTTGGAGCCTCTATGACCGCGAAGTCATCGATCAGTATATCGTTATAGAAGATCGATCCGCCGGTGGTACCCGGCTGCACTACGATCCTGAAACGAGTGTTGGCCGGTATGCCAGCAGGAAGACTGCCAGAGAGAGCGATCCATTGTGGAGCGTTCCCTGCATGTGTTGCCATGGTGGTCCATGTGGATCCATTATACACTTGCAATTGCAGTGTATTGAGCGCCATATCATCCGTGTTGTTGGAATAGACCCAGAGACGTACGAAAGGCGTGGTCAATGCTGAAACATCGATCAACGGACTTTCCAAGGTCACATTCGTTACACCCGTGCCGAACGATCCATCATACCACGCAAAGAAGCCCGAGCCTGATGTATGATCTGTGACGTTCTCCACACCATAATCAGGATCGGTGCCGGGTGTGCCGGTGCCGTTCGCGAAACGCCAGACATTGGTCGTGCTCGTATAGCTGCCCGCGCTTGAGAAGTTGTTCCAGCATGCAGGTGGAGTGACGTATGCACTTGAAGTGACGGTGACGCCATCAAAAGTCTCCGTGTACGGAGCGGTGATCGCGTTGCATGGTGTGGTGAATGCCTGTACCGCCCAGTTGCTGTTGCTGGCACCACAGACCGATCGCACATATAAGGTATAGGACGTGTTGGCCGATAGACCGGTGATGTTCGCGGTATTGGTGGCCACCGATCCTGAAGAGACAAGACCGAGGGGACCGGAACCGGCCGCACCCGAAGTGCGCACTTCGTACGTATAACTGGTCGCACCTGTGGATGGCCATGTAGCAGTGACGCTTGTTGGCATCATCGCGCTCAAGGTGATGCTGCCCGGTGAGGAGCAACTGCTGGGTGTCCAGCGGAAAGTGAGGCCGCTCACCGGATAGATGACGCCGGTGGTCACGGCCATGCCCACATTGTTCGCCGTTCCCGGAACGCTGTTGTTCCAATCAGTGGTGGTGGTGCGGTTGTTGAAGTCGGTGGCTGTGGTGCCACCGAGGCCGGCATGGATGGCGCTGGTCCCTGTGCTGGTGCCGGTACCAAAGGCGATCGTTCCGAACTTCACTTCCACCACGTTGGTGGTCTCATAAAGCCTTATCTGGAAGTTGAGATCATCACCAGTTCCGGTGGTGCCGTACCGCTTGTAGTTGCTCCATTGTATCACAGTGATGCGATCGGGCGCGGTGCCGATGGTCTGCACACGCAATTGGCTGGTGGTACCATTCCCTTGCAGGTCACGTCCCATGGCAGCGATGCGATTCCGCAGATGACTTGGCGTCATCGTGGAAGTGGAGGCCAGTGGCGAATAGGCACTGGTGGTGGTCATGTTCACACCTTCAGCGGTGGTGCCAAAGGAGATCCAGCCGTTATTGTTGATCGCGATGCGATCGTAAACGGTGCCGTTGTAGGTGAAATTGAAACCGATCGGGATACCTACGCCAGTGTTCACAGTGCCGCCGGCTGTAACAGCGGGATCCACGAAACGTTGGTCATCGGAAGAGACGGTGCCATACACCGTACCACCGGTGATGGGTACGTATGGTGCGACCACCTGTGTGAAGGTGTAGTCGATCACCTGTGCGTTCGCGCTGGGGAGCGCGAGAAAACTGAAGAGCAGGAACAATGCTGTACCTATCTCTCGCCACATTCCAGTATTGCGCATGGCAGGCCATGCAGCCGGGTAACAACTGCTCATAGATCGGGTCTTTGGTTACGAAGTGAGGCGTCGGGGAGAACTGGGCCAGGCCATCTCTCAAGGTGATGGAGCCGATCGTTCTTAGCCCGGAAGTAATTCCAAAGTTAAACTTGGAAGAAGGTGTGAAATGCTTGTAAATAAAGGATTATTGTCACGTCAATGTCATAGATGCCTTGATAATGCTGGGAAATTGTGCGCTTGAATGGCTGTTGCCCTTGTTACGACAAGATCTTTCAGATGCCGGTCTGCCGGTACAATGGCCTAGCATTCCGGACATTGGAGGATCTGCGTAAGTGACGAAGCTGGAAAGCCCGGAGCACGGGCCTTGGCCCGGGGGAGGACTTGAAGGCGAAGGCACGACCCGATCGGATCTCGCCCAAAAAGAACTTAATGGTGCGAACGAACTCCCTTTCGAGAGATCACTTCTTCACATCTACCAGCGCAGGAAGTTCAGTCTTCACGATCATGCGGAATTCGACGCGACGGTTCCGGCTGCGGCCTTCTTCGGTCTTGTTGCTGGCGATCGGCTGGTTCTCTCCATGACCGATCGGTACCAGGCGTGCTGCATCAACTCCCTGGGCCACCAGATGTGCCACAACGTTCGTGGCCCGCAATTGAGAGAGCTCTACGTTGGCCTGCAGCGATCCGATATCGTCGGTATGTGCTTCAATGACGAGCTGAAGTTTGGGATGCTGCCGCAGCAGGCCGAGCACCTGCTCGAGCACGTGTTCAGATCCCTGTTCGATCTCTGCGCTATTGAAGGCGAAATGGATGGCGCTGGTGCGAAGCTTCGTGTTGTTGAGCTCTTCCAGTGATGCGAGATCGAGCTGGCTGAGATCAACGAGCTTCTCCACTTCCAGGGCGAACACCTCAGCATCGAGGAACTGCAACTCCTTCACCTGCTGGAAAACGGCATAGAGTTCCGCAAGATCGCTGGTCTCGCCAACGGAATATGTGTAGACACTTTTTAATGGATCGTAGCGCTCCACCACACGATAGAACTTCTTCACCTCGGTGAACCGAGGATCATCAAGACTCACACGTTCGTTGCTGGCGAAGAGCGTTACACTGAAAGTGACATCGGCATTATCGGCAAAAGCGAGCGCGTGATCATCTGAAGGCAATTCCTGGTACTCGAAAGATCGCTGGTTGCCGAACGCATCCTGATAGACCGCCACTACGGTCTGATCTTCATGCTCACGATACCGATCGATGACGATGATCTTCCTGGTGCTGCAGAAGGACGAAATGTTGCCATCGCGATCGGGCACGGAATGGATGTCAAGCTTCACTTCATACACGCCGGCTTGTTTGAACTGGTGTATGACGCGTGGTATGGTCCTTTGCACGCCATCACCCATGTCCCAATGATATCGGGCTATCGAGCCGGACACATTGCTGAGCCCTGGATCGAAGGCGACCTGCCTGCCAGTGCGAACTGTGTCCGGTACGGCGATGAATGCCTGTACGCGCCGTTGCACTTCAAGGTCGTTCACGCTGATCACATGGAAGGTGGAACCGGTCTTCTTGTCCACCAGTAGCGATCGGATCTCATAGATCCCAGGCTTCTGGTAGCAATGGTTCACGTTGTTGCCCTTGAGCCTCGTACCATCGCCCATATCCCACACATGTTCCAGGGGCAGCGAATTGGTGGCGGCATGTTTTCTTCCCTTGAAGGCGTAGCAGAAATTATCGGCTACCTGCGGTGTACATTCCTGGAATCTGGAGCGCGTATATCTGATGTGATGGATCTTATCGGTTCCGGTGCGATCGGAGCTCATGATCCCATCGAAACCATCATCCATCAAGGTGAGACCAACATCGTTCGCGCTGGAGTTGATGGGGCCCGGCAATTGTTCCGGTAACGACCAGTTGCCGCCGTTCGATCTTGTCGAGTAGATATCAAGTCCTCCGAGGCCACCGATCCGATCTGAGGAGAAATACAGGATGCCGTTCTGCTGCATCCGTGGGAACACTTCGTTCTGTTGAGAATTCACGGCTTCACCCAGGGACTGAGGTGTGCTCCATCCGTTGGAAGTACGTTCACTCTTGTAAAGATCGAATCCACCCAGGCCACCGGGCATGTCGCTGGCGAAATAGAGCGTGTTGCCATCAGCGCTGAAGGTGGGGTGCATGATCGCGAAGGCCGGATCATTGTGTTGGAAGGGCAACGGAGCCTGCCACATGCCATCGATCTTCTCGGAGAAGAAGAGACCCAGCTGGCCACTGGCACCTTTGAGAGCGCCAAGCTTCCTGGGCACACCGAGATTACGTGTATAGCATATCTGTGTACCGTTCTGTGTCAGCGCTGCCGGGCCTTCATTTACCGGGGTGCTGATCTCTGCGCTGAACAAGACCGCATTCCCGGCCTGCCCATCCTTGTATGGCACGAAGTAGATGTCCGCCAGCGGCTTTTCGGAATCGGCGCTCCTGATGTTCACCATTCCTGCGCTTTCACGCAGGGAGCTCATGATGAATCCACCTTCTACCGGAAATGGAGCATAATCTCCATCAGAAATGCCAAGATCCAGCATGACCGGTTCATGTACCACCTGCCCCAGCGCGAAGAGCGGAGCGGCCAAAATGGTGAGGAGTATCCGGCGCGGCATCAGAAGTAGCGTGGGTCTCTGACCTGGATGCGATAACCGAATTCGTACTGCAGCATCAATTCATGCGATCCTGCATGATGTGATGCCAGTTTGGAAATGCCGGCATCGTAGGAATAGCCGATCCGCCACTGCGGTGTTGGAAGCACTTCGATCATGGCCACCACGGCATCGCCCGATCGGTAGGACCCTCCGATCCATACCACATCGCGAAGTATGAGATTGGCACTGAGATCGCCCTGCAGACCCGCCTGTGGTGTATAGCGCAGGAGCATGCTGGGCTTCAGTTTCAGGTCCTTGTTCACGTTCATCAACCTTCCGCCGAAGAGCATCGGCTGCATGTTCACGGCCCGTGTATACGCAGAAGCATGCTCGGATGGTTTCACCGATCGCTGTTTCAGAAGGAACGGTATGGAAAGACCGATGAAGGTCTGCCTGGAGTAGTAGTATGCACCCGTGCTGAAGTTCGGTCGTATGATCCTGCGTTCCTGGGGAGCAAAGGAGATATCATTCTGTTGTTGCAGGGGCACATCCTGCCAATTGCTGCGTGAAGAGGAAAGGCCCAGGCCCAGACCCAGGGAGATCTTTCCACGCGGCATCCGCATACGATAGGCATAACTGGTCATCACACCTGTTTCCCGGCTTACGCCGATGCGATCGTTGAACACCGTGATGCCCAACCCGAGCGACTTGTTCTTTACCGGTGAATGAACACTGAGCAGTTGAGTGACAGGTGCACCCTGGAACCCGACCCATTGCTGGCGATGGGTGAGGTTGGCGGTGAAAGCATCACGGCTTCCGGAGTATGCGGGATTGATCAGCAGGCCATTGAACAGGTACTGGCTGGTGATCGGGGTATGCTGGGCGATCGCAGGCGTGGCCACTGCCACCAACATCAATGCAATGATATGGTCCTTCAACTTCATCGCTTGATGATGATCGATCCGTTGTAATTTCCTCGGTCACCGAGATCCAATATGTAGAAGTAGGTGTCGTTCGCCAGTTCCTTACCGTTCATGGAATGACCGTTCCATTCATTGCTGTAGGCGTTGCTGGAGAAGACCTGCCGGCCCCAGCGATCGAAGACCGACAGCGATGCGGCTGGGAAGGCATCGATGCCGGTGATCTCGAAATGGTCGTTGACACCATCGGCATTGGGTGAGAAACCTTCAGGAATGAAGAGGTCGAGCACTGTTACGATCAAGGTGTCCGCAGCAGAAGCACAACTTCCGATACGTGCGCTCAGTTCGATCACATTGGTGCCCGAAGCAAGACCCACTACGGAAGTATGCAGATCCGTTGGTGCTGAGAAAGCTCCTGAACCTTGCAGCACGCGCCATTGAACTTGGGCGGTGGGAGAGGCAGCTCCCGAAAGCACAGCCGACTTCACGATCGAGATAGTTCGATCTTCACCGGCGGTGACAAAGAGATCGGTACCCGGATCATGGAAAGTAATAACGACATTGTCTGAAGCCGAACAACCGGACTCGCTGATGGTCCACACGAGTTCGTAGGTTCCATAGGCCTCTGCGACAATGGTGGCGTCATGCGTATTGAGATCGTTACTGAGGATGCCTTGCGGAACGGACCAGGATCCGTTGCCTGGTGTGGCTTGAAGGACATGTTCATTACCGCAGAGCACTGCATCGGGACCGGCATTGGCGACCGGAGCCGGTAACACTTCGATCGATGCGATGGTTGCGCTGGAACAACCGCCGGATGACACCTGATATCGGATCGGGAAGATGCCACTTGAAGAAGGATCGAAGTAACCGTTGCTCACACCTGTTCCCGTCCAGATACCGCCGGTCGGAGTTTCAGGAGATAGGAGTGTGCTGAGGTCCACCGGAGCGCTTCCGCTGCATAGAGGGCCGATCGCCATCCACTCGGAGGCCGGTGGTTCGGTCACTGTGATGGTGTTCAGGTATAAGTTCGGGCAGATACCATCGAAGAAATACTTGATGGTATGGATGCCTGGTGTGGTCTCTGAAAGATCGATGGTGCCGTTGATCGGATCTACCACAATGCCGATGGAAACTGCGATGAAGATGCCGCCTAGAGTGGCAACGTAAGGTGTTGGATCGGTCCCGTTCGTGCAGAATTCCTCAGTCGTGTAATAGAACAAGGCATTTGGCGCTGATGGTGTCCCTGCGCAGAAGCAGTCCGGTCCAAAAGTGTCGTTGATCGTGCATGGGTTACCGTCATCGCAAGCAGATCCAGGGATCGCCGATCCGCCCCAGGTTCCAGCGCAATCCTGCGTGCATGGATCGATGTTCGTTGTCCCGCCGACGCAGCTTCCGCAGTTGTCGAAGTACGCCGATCCGCTCCAGGTTCAGCGCAATCCTGCGTGCATGGATCGAGATTCGTTGTTCCGCCGACGCAGCTTCCGCAGTTGTCGAAGTACGCCGATCCGCCCCAGGTACCAGCGCAATCCTGCGTGCATGGATCGATGTTCGTTGTTCCTCCGACGCAGCTTCCGCAGTTGTCGAAGTACGCCGAACCATTCGCGATGCCGGCGCAATCAACTGGTTCGCCGGTACAAGCGCAATCAGTGCCGATCATATCGTTCACTGTATTGGCATCATTGTCATCGCAGGAAGTTCCCGGTTCAGGTTGATCGCAGCCGCAATCACCGGCAAGGGTCTTCAGCGGATCATCAGGGCACTGATCTGTACAATCGCCGGTTCCATCACCATCAGAATCCAGATCCATGATGGAAATATTGAATGAACATGTGGTAACGTTGCCCGAAAGATCCGTGGCGATGCAGTCTATTACATGATCACCGATGGTGAAATAACCTCCGGGTGGATGAGAGTAATTGATCGAAGCGATGCCGCAATTGTCATTCGCAGTGGCATCGAAGGTGATGTTGGCGCCACATTCACCGGGCATCACGGTGTTCACGATGCTTGCTGGACATTGGATCTCTGGAACTTGCAGGTCGATGACCTCAACGGTGAACTGACATGAGTTCGAAAGGCCGTGGGCATCGATGGCATCTACGGAGACCGTGGTAAGGCCTACCGGAAACGCATGGACCGGCAGGTCGTTCGTGTGATGACTGAAGGTGAGATCAACGCCACCACAGGCATCATCGGCTATCGCACTGAACTGCACGAGCGATGTACATTCCCCGGGGTCAGTGGGTATCTGTGTGAGATCCTCAGGACATTCAAGGTCAGGTATGGTAACATCCACAACCGTTACCTGAAAACTGCAGTTTACCGTATTGTCTGCGGCGTCTGAAGCAAAAGCCGTCACGGTGCTGGTGCCCACTTCGAACCACTGGTCAGGATGATCGTTCCACACCGTAAGGAAAATGCAGGCATCCGTAGCGACCACGGTGGCATCATGGGTGGTACCGCATGAATTGGCATCAGCATTCAATACCGTATCCGGCGGACAGATGATCACTGGAGCAGTATCATCGATGATCGTAAGAATGCTGGTGCATTGCGCGGTGTTGCCTGATGCATCACTGACATGGAAAGTGATGGAATGTGATCCGATGGAACGTACGCTTCCTGCTGCGGGTATCTGAACGATGGATATCGCTCCGCCGCAGTTATCACCGGCTATCAGAGTGCTGGTCAGATCCGGAACAAGCGCTGTACAACCAGCGGAAGAACTTATGGTCGTTGTATCGGGACAAGCAAGAACAGGTGCCTCTTCATCCATCACTTCAACGATGAACGTGCAACTCGCGGAGTTGCCATCAAGATCCGTGACCGTGTATGAGATGGGGTGGTCGCCTACACTGAAATTTCCGGGAGGATCCCCTTGTACCAACGCAGGAGTGAGTGTACCATCCTGATTATCCGAAGCCACAGGTACCGGATAGGCCACCAGTTGTTCACACAGGCCCAATGCCGTGGTCACCTGGATGTTCGCTGGACAGCTGATCTGGGGAACATCATTGGGAACAAGGACGATCTCAAATGAACAAGTGGCGGTATTGCCTGCGGCATCTTCCGCCTGGAACTCGAGGATGGTGGACCCCGCATGGAATTGACCACCAGATACCGGGAACGGACCGACGTGCGTAAGTGTAACGGGCCCGCAATTATCAGCGACACCAGGTTCAGCATAGTTCACTGCCATGGTACTGTCTCCAGGAGGAAGCTGGATGGTAAGACCACCCGGGCAGGTCATGGTGGGTGGTGTTGCGTCGATCACATCGATCGGGGTGGACCAGGAAGTAGTGCCGCCAGCTGCTGAAACCGTGATCGTCAGGTCATCCGAAGATGAAATGAAAGTGCCTGGGGCCGGCGTCTGCACCAAAGACATGGGAGAGCAATCGCTTACGTTCAATTGGTTCCTTAGATCCGGCATCAGGACCTCACAATCATCACCCAGATCAAGTACCAATGGGCCGGCTGGAGCGCTCATGATGACCGGAGGGGAATCATCAATGACATTCACGGTGAAGGAACAAGTTGCCGTATTCTCTGAAGCATCCACCGCCTTGTATGTGATCATGGTAGACCCGATCGGAAAGGCCGAATTATTGGCGGGCCCGGCGATGCGAGTCATGCTCACAGTGCCGCCACAATTGTCTATGGCCGTGGGCACGGCAAATTGGACCGTTGCAGTGCAACCCGCGCCGGCAGCAACGGTGATGTCAGCAGGACAGATGATCGCCGGAGCGACCGTATCGGCAACGGTCACCGTATGCACCGCTGAATGGATCATACCGCAGGCACCCTGGTCCAGCAGTACACGCCATTGAGTGGTCACGGTGAGGTTGCCCGGGGTGATCGATACAGCGGTACTGTTGATCGGCAGAATGGAGACGAAACCATCGATGCTTCTTTCCCAACGAATGATCTGTCCGGTGTTCCCAGTGAGTGTCAGGGGGCCGGGAGAAGTGCCTGGACATACGGAAGACGATCCGGTGATAATACCGCTACTCCCGGGTACCATGATATGCAATTGCCTGGTCGTACTCCAGGTACAGGCATCTGAAGTGATCGTGTACGTATAGGCATAGGTACCGTTGAGACCACTGAGGTCGAGTATCCCTGAAGAGGTGATCTGTTCGCCGGACCATGCTCCACCGTAAAGGGTGTTGATCCTAGTGGTGATCCCATCCATCAGAAAATTGGCGCTCGTAACGCTCGTGGGCCGCGTGAGCCGTATGTAACGGAAGGCTACCGGCGAAGTAAGTTCAGCATCCGAATAGGTGAGGGAGGAATTTTGTTGTATGCTGGAATGAGAGGTCCAATTACTACCATCGGAAGAGTATTCAATGGCCATCTTCCCAAGGCCTGATGAAGCAAGGCGCCATGTGATCCGGTAGGCCGATCCGCTCTCCAAGGTGTCGCCCAGATCGATGGTGATGGAACTGCCGGCGGCATTGAAGGCCGATCCCGCTCCATCCGGCAGGCCGAGGCTCAGGGCAGGATCGGTCATGGAAGTGCTGCTGAGCACTTTTCGGCCTGTACCCCGCAAACGTGTGTTAAGGTCTATCTGCCCAGTGTTGGAACACAATGTACCAGGATGATCCCATTTGCTGGGATCATTGGCCCATGTCAGCGAGCCTATCCTGCTTGCCAGAAAGATATTATCATTGCTATTGGAGGATGCGCTGAAAGGTGGCAGGGAGATGGATTGCTCATAACGGCCGCCGACGATGATCCTTCCCTGGTCGTCCGTGGCTATGGCATAGGGCCACTCATGCGAATCTGCGGTCTCGGCCCGCCACCAGATCAGGTCGCCCCATGGCGAGAAAGAGGCAATGAACATTTCCTGGCCGCCATCACCCGTGAAATTTTGTCCGTTGTCCCAGGTCAGCCATTCCTCGAAAGTGCCTGAAAGCAGGATCTGGCCGCTGGTGCCCACACAGAGATCAAGGCCCTCGTTAAGATGATCGGAATCACCCAGGGCCGTTCGCACCCATTGGCCATTACCGGTGGACTTGTCGAATGACGCAATGAACAGCACATCGTGTGCACCAGCGTGCGATAAGATACCCAGGCCGGGAATGGAAGAACCGGTGTGGACCCTGCCCGAAATGATCACCCGTCCGCAGGTAACAGCAATGGCATTGCTGGCACTTTCGGAACCGGATTCATTGATGGCCTTCATCCAATTGATGTCCCCTGAATTGCTGAAGGATGTGATGTGGATGTTCTGGCTGTTGTTCGCGCAGTTCACGGTGGAAAGCACACCATTGGCAGGCGTGCGCCAGGAGAGGAAATTCTCCTTGAACGTGCCAGTGACATAAGCGCCATCTTCATCAGCAGTGATCTTGCCCGCGGTGTTGTCCTTGGAATTAACGCCTTGCCTCACCCATTCGGGGTCGCCACCGGTAAGAGGATATTTGGCCACGAACAGATGGTCCTTGCCCGTGGTCGGAGGTGAGACCGTGATGGAGCCGAATTGGGCCGGCCCGCGGAACTGGCCGTGTACGAAGACTCCCGAACTGTTTGCCGCGATCGAGAAGCCGGTCTCATTATCCGTGCCACCGGCTTTCTCCATCCATAGAAGCTCACCCGTGGGTGTATAACATGCCACGAATATGTCCTGGCTCCCATTGGTGGATGTGAGCGTGCTGAGCACTGCCGATATCAGCGTCTCGCTCATCGAACCTTTGAATGACCCGGTCACATAGATGTTACCGTTCGGGCCTATGCACACGCCGTTGCCTGCATCGTTGGAGGAGCCACCGATCCTGCGGGCCCATGACACGTTGTTGCCGGCATTGAGTTTCACCAGAAAGGCATCCGTACCACCGTTGGTGCTCACCAGACCGAATGGCCCGGGTACCAGGTTCAGGAGGCTGGAATGATCATACGTACCTACCGCGTGGATCGCACCTGTGGATGGATCCACTGCAATGTCCCTTACATGTTCTACGGAGCCATTATCATGTGTTCTGGCCCACGACCAATTGGTCGTGGACTGCGAGATCGCTTGCAAGGGGAGCAGCCCTGACAGGATGAGGATGGATCGTATGCGAACGGTAGACAAGTCCGGAGATCGATGGCGCGTTGTACGTTGAGCGTTATTCCTTGGTTGCACAAGTATTCGAGTAAGCCTCCGTTACATCGGCAGGAACAATGCATTCCAATTCGTGCAGGTCATGATCAACGAAGGCGAGGCGATCGAAGCGGCAAAGGCCGATCCGCGACGCTTTGCTCCGTTGTATGATCGCTTCTTCACGGATGTCTTCCGGTTCATCAGAAGGCGATGCACGGACGATCAAACAGCCGCCGATCTGTCGCAGCAGACATTTCTAAAGGCCATGATCGGTCTGCAGCGTTACCAGGATCGGGGCGTCCCCTTCAGGGCATGGCTCTGCCGTATCGCTTTGAACGAATTGCGTATGTATTGGCGAAAGAAGAAAGAGGTTTCGATCGAATTTGCGCACGAAGATGCCATCGCGTTGGCAGCGGATGTTTCAGAGGAAAAGGATACCGATCTTCAGAACCTCTCGCAGGCACTATCACACCTTCCTGAAAAAAGTGCGCAATTGATAGAACTCAGGTACATTGACGGAATGTCATTCAAGGAGATGGCGGCAGTGATGAACATTTCGGAGGATGCGGTCAAGATGCGTACACACCGTGTGCTGGCCTGCCTGCGCACCTACCTTGCACCACGCTGATGGAACGCAGGTACCGCATACGCCCCGCGGGGGAGAAGGAGCCTGATGAGGAACAGATCGCCAGGTACAAGGATCATGCACGCCTGCAGGCGAATTACAACAAGTTGCTCCATGCGGTCCATCGGCGGCCGATCTACAAGGATCCGAAGGCTTTCGCGATCATTCTTCTTATCGTGCTGATCACCTGGTTGATCATCGAAGCTCGCGATAAAGATGTTGAAGGCCCGGCACGGGATGAACAGATCGCCCCCGGAGAGCACGAAGCCTCATAGAGAAGGTGCTAATTTGCGCCCATGTTACAGAAGCATTTGCGCCTGATCGTTCTGTTCGTTGTATTGCGGCCTTTCCTCCTTGTGGCCACCGAAGGCATGTGGCTGCCAACGTTGCTCAAAAGCATAGAGGGCGACATGCAGGCAGCTGGTCTCAAGCTCAGCGCCGAACAGATCTACAGCATCAACAACGGCAGTATCAAGGATGCGATCGTACTTTTCGGTGGTGGCTGCACCGCGGAAGTGATCAGCGATCAGGGACTGATCCTTACCAATCACCATTGTGGCTTCGGGCAGATCGCTGAGCACAGTACGCTGGAGAACGACCTCTTGAAGAACGGATTCTGGGCTGCCGATCGCGGCACGGAACTGAGGAATCCGGGGCTTACCGCCACTTTCGTGGTTCGCATGGAGGATGTGACCGATCGTATCCTGAGCGGCCTTGATCCCTCATTGAACGAGATCCAGCGCCGCGATGCGGTGAAGAAAACCTCCGATCCGATCATCAAGGAAGCGGTCGATGGCACGCATTATCAGGCGGTGGTACGTCCGTTCAACTACGGCAATTCCTACTATCTGATCATCACCGAGACCTTTCGGGATGTGCGCCTCGTGGGTGCTCCACCAAGTTCCATCGGCAAGTTCGGCGGTGATACCGATAACTGGATGTGGCCGCGCCATAATGCCGATTTCTCGATGTTCCGCATCTATGCCGGTGCCGATAACAGACCTGCCGATCCAGCTGACGGGAATGTTCCCTTCAAGCCGCGCCATGTTCTTCCCATCAGCCTGAACGGCGTGCAGGAAGGCGATTTCGCCATGATCTTCGGATTCCCTGGCAACACGCAGCAATACCTCACATCCTACGCTGTGAAATATGTGCAGGAAAAGAGCGATCCAATGCGCATCAAGATGAGAAGGGCCAGTCTTGAGATCATCGATGATGCCATGCGCCGCAGCGATGTGACACGATTGCAGTATGCCGACAAACAATCATCCATCAGCAATGCATACAAGAAATGGATCGGTGAGCTGCGTGGGTTGAAGGCGCTGAACACGATAGCGAACAAGCAGCAGTTCGAAGAGCAGTTCGTGCAAAGGGCACGTAAGGAAGGCCGAAAAGATGCCGCGGTGCTTGATGAATTACGGAACCTGTATGATAAGTATGTTCCTTATGCCATGGCGCGCGATCTTTTCATCGAGATGGTCTATTACGGCCCTGAAGTTCTCCGCTTCGCCGATCGCGCTACGGTATTGTTGGAAGAGTACGATCAGCTGGCCCAAAAGAATGGTGTGCAGAAAGCCACTGATGATCTGAAGGCAGGAATAGAGCATTATTTCAGTGACTATGATGTGGAGGTGGACCGCCGCGTCTTCAAGGCATTGCTTCCCATCTACATGGAACATATCGATCCATCACTGGCACCTGAACTGCTTCAGGAGATCAACGGAAAATTCAAGGGAGATGTATCCGCCTGGGTCGATGATCTTTATACACGCAGTGTCTTCGTTTCGAAGGAGAAGTTGGAGGCCGCCCTTGCGAAGTTGAATTCAAAGAAGGCAAAAAAGCTTCGCGAAGACCCCGCCTTCAAGGCTTCCCGTGAGTTCATGAACGCATTCATCAACAAGGTGCGGCCTACTCACGTTGAACTGAGTGATCGCATTGAGGCCGCCATGCGCCGATACTTGAAGACGCGCATGGATCTCTTTCCCGACAGGGTCTACTGGCCCGATGCGAACAGCACCTTGCGGCTTTCCTATGGTCGGGTGGAAGGTAGTTCCCCCCGCGATGCGGTGGTCTATGATGAGCGAACGACACTTGATGGCGTGATCGCCAAATACATTCCCGGTGATGTGGAGTTCGATGTCCCCGAGAAATTGATGAAGCTTCACGCTGAAAAGGATTATGGTGATTACGGAGTGGATGGTACGATGCCGGTCTGCTTCACTTCATCACTTCATACCACCGGCGGCAACAGCGGAAGTCCGGTGCTCAATGGCAATGGTGAATTGATCGGGTTGAACTTCGATCGCACATGGGAAAGCACGATGAGCGACATCCAGTTCGATCCGGAAAAATGCCGGAACATCTGCGTGGATGTGCGTTACATCCTGTTCATCGTGGAGAAGTTCGCCGATGCCCGCCACCTAATTGAAGAGATGCAACTGGTGCGCTCAGTTCCATCATCTCACGTCATCGATCTACCCATACACCGATGAGCAACTGGAAGGAGGAAGGCGACAGCTTGAAGGCGGTCCTGAAGTTCAAGGATTTCAATGAGGCGTTCGGGTTCATGGCGCGGGTGGCGTTGATCGCCGAGAAGATGGACCACCATCCCGATTGGCGGAACGTGTACAATACCGTGGAGATCACGTTGAGCACGCACAGTGCCGGTAACAAGATCACTGAAAAGGACCGGAAGCTGGCCGCTGCGATCGATGAGATCTTCGATCGCTAAGCAGCGAGGTAAGATCAGCGCCTTATGGCGTAGACCAGTTCATCTTCCACGCGATCATTCTTGATGATGGTACCGTGGAATTTCGCTTCGAGCAGGAAACCTGCTTTTTCAAGGACCCGTTGCGATGGATGGTTGGTGGCGAAGGGCCTTGCAAAGATCCTGTCCAGTTCCGGGTGTCTATCGAAAGCGAAGTCCACCATTTGCATGACCGCGCTGGTCATGATGCCAAGGCCCCAGTATTTTCGGGCAAGCCAATAGCCAAGTTCCGCATTGCGGCGGAAGATGTCCTGTTGAGGAAAGATCCCGATCGATCCAGCGGCTTCGCCATCCACTTCGATCGCAAGTACGTTCGGCTGCGATCCATCTGCCGGCATTACGCGTTGAAGGAATGCTTCCCCCGATGCGATCGTATAAGGATGCGGGAAAGTGTCGGTCATCCAGCGTGCGATGCCTTCATCATCGGCATGCCGGACCAAGGCTGGCAGGTCCGCCGACCTCCAGGGCCTCAAGATGAACGCGGACATTCGGACCTATGGCCTGTTGCGGAGCGCGTCGCGTATCTCCATCAACAGTTTCTCCTCATTACTTGGGGCAGGGGGAGCAGCTGGCGTTTGCTGTTCCTTTTTGCGCAAGGTGGAGATCGCTTTCAACATCATGAAGATCACCAGAGCGATCACCAGGAAATCGAGGATATTACCGAGGAAGGAGCCGATCTTCACGCCCGGTCCTACTTCAAGGGTACGCCAGTCGCCGCCGGGTATCAATGGGTTTATCAATGGCATTACGACATCACCAACGAACGAGCTCACGATCTTTCCGAAAGCCCCGCCGATGATAACGGCCACGGCAAGGTCCACGATGTTGCCCTTGAGTGCGAATTCCTTGAATTCCTTGAGAAGTCCCATGTGAAGCGGTCTTTAGGAGAGCGAATGTAACATTCCATGAACATCGCGATCACGACGCCGTTGCATGTGATTTCTTTGCGGACCCATGATCAGGCAGCTTCATATTCTGGCATTCACCTGTCTTTCGTTGATCTCCGTCACTGCGCAACAGGAAGTGGATGAACGAGCTCTGATAGAGGTCAAGGACGGGATCAGCATCAGCAAGGACAGTCTCTTTCTGCTGAACCTGCGTTTCAGGATGCAGAACCGCTTTGGTGTTAACTCGGTCTCACGGGATGATCTGAGCATTCGCTCGGTGGATGCCCGCATAAGGCGTTTGCGGCTTCGACTTGATGGTTTCGTGTTGGATCCCGATCTGCGCTATTACATACAGCTGAATTTCTCGCGTGCCGATCTGGAGCTTGCCGATGGCGGCACGGTGGCACATCCCATCCGTGATGCAATGGTGTATTACCACTTCAACGAGATGTTCTACGTCGGCTTCGGGCAAAGCAAACTTCCAGGAAATCGAGAGCGGGTGATCAGTTCAGGAAATCTGCAGTTGCCGGACCGATCGATGGCCAACAGCCTTTTCACGCTGGACCGCGATTTTGGGGCATATGCATATTGGACCCTGCCCGCAGGTGGCCAGCAATTCCAGGTGAAGACGGCGCTAACCACCGGTGAGGGCCGCAACTCGCTCTCCAACAATGAAGGCCTGGCGTATACTGGAAGGCTGGAGTGGTTGCCGTTCGGAGAGTTCACTGACAAAGGCGATTATTCCGAAGGCGATCTGGAAATGGAGCCATTACCAAAGCTGTCCTTCGGTGGTAGTTACAGCTATAATGATCGTGCCATGCGCACCCAGGGACAATTGGGAGCCGACCTGTTCGATGATAGGGACATGGCAACGTTCATCGGCGATCTTATCTTCAAGTACAGGGGTTGGGCTTTGCTCGGCGAGTATTTCCAACGGGTCTCAGATGATCCAGTGACCATCAATGAGGATGGCGAGGTCCGTTACGTTCCGATCGGCGTGGGCATCAATGGCCAGATCAGCAGATATTTCCGCAGTGGCTATGAGCTCGTGACACGGTATACGTTCATCGATCCGGATGAAAAGTTGACCGGGCTGATGCGGCGCACAGAGGAACTGCAATTGGGGACAACGAGATACTTGAACGGTCATCGGATCAAGCTGCAATTCTATACCGGCTATCGTTGGTTCGAGGCACGCACCGATCATCCGGCCAGTTTCTGGACCGCCATGTTCCAGGTGGAATTCGGGATATGAAAAAAAACGAGGCGGCCTTTTAGGCCGCCTCGTCATTCGACTGTCTTCGGTCTCGTTACTGAACGATCAGGCGCTGCGTAAGAACAGTGCCGGCTGCTTCGGCCCGCACCAGATACACACCAGGCGTAACAGTGCCTGGCAACTCGATCACCATTTCGCCGCCCATGTTGAAGCTGCGGTGCATGACCTTCTTGCCTGTGAGATCCATCATCTCCACCATCACTACATCAGCCTCTATCCCATGCAATGTGATCCGCACTTGTCCATCGGTATTCGGATTGGGCCACAACATCATTTCCGGGGCCGGTGTGGAATTGGAGATATGGAGGCTGTTCTGGCTGCCGCCTTGTACAGGCGAACCGATCGTAAGGGAGCAGATGTCACCCCATGGGCACCATTGTCCGTTCTTGAAGGCCCGTACGTCCACTTCATAGGTGGATCCGGTGATCAAAGGCGCCGCATTGCTCCAGCCCAGGGATACGAAGTAGGAGGCCGTGGTGCGCACCACCTCGAAATTCTCCGCAGGCAGACGGAAACGGAACTGGTAGGCTGTGGCGCCGCCCACAGGGCGGGCATGTACAAGACTGTTGGAAGCCCATGTACGGAACTGGCCGCAGCTCAGGAATTGGTTGCCCGGCAGGTCCATCAGCTTGGTCATTGGGCAGGCGGCAGCTACCGGATCGATCTTGAATCGGCATGCAGGACCCCACTCCATGTTCACCCCGTTCACGCGGCCACGTACACGAACGTTCATGAGCACACCTGTGGGAATGTGGTTGGCGGCCGTCCAATTATTGATCTGCATATGGCAGGCGCGGGTGGCGCCTACGTTACCGAAACCATCTGCCTGGTTGTGGCTGCGGAAGCGGCGGAAGCTGTAACTGCCATTGGGGTCGAAGATCCAGAACTCGTAGCCGGAATCAGCATCCTGCAGGGAATTCGCTGCATTGGGGATCCATTCGGCACTTACCGCAGCATTAGGTGAGGCCACCAGGAACTGGTTGCTCAACCAATCGAGCTTATCACAGTTGGAATTGATCAAGCGATCGGTACCGATCGGAAGTGTGAAACCAAGGTCGTTGGCGATCGCGCTTACACTCCCGTTATTGAAGTTGTACCGGTTGTCGATGATACGCGCACCGTCAACACCGCTCATGCGCAGGATGTAACCACCGTTCGCGATGCCATCACCTCCTGAATCATAGACCCGCAGCTTGAAGTCGCCGTCAGGCAGGCCGCAGGTCTCTGAAATTCCGTCAGCGAAAGGAGGATACCAGCCACCGCCATTACACATCACGGTATTGGTGTTCTCTCCGAGGATCTCCCACGTGATCTGCTGGCCGTTGGCATCGGTCTGGAAAGCAATGGTGACGCTATGCGCTGCAGCAGCGCCGGTGCAGTTACAATTGTTGTCGTATGCGTCGTTCAATGTGAGCGGATCATTATCGTTGCATGCGGTGCCGGGCAAGGTTGAACCTCCGGGTATGCCCAGGCAGTCGATCAATTCACCGGCGCAGGTGCAATCGGCCTGCAGAACGTCGTTGCCCGTGCTGGCATCACCATCATCACAGGAGGATCCGATCTGGCCGGTCACATTCGGGCAGTCGTCGTTCACATTGCAGATGCCATCATTATCGGTATCCTCAAAGGTGCCTGCACAATTGCAATTCGCATCGATCACATCATTGATGGTGCAGGGATCGTTGTCATTGCACACCGATCCGATCTGGCCTGTAACGTTCGGGCAATTGTCGTTCGCGTTGCAAACACCATCGTTATCTGTATCCTGAAATGTACCGGCGCAGTTACAATTCGCATCAAGTACATCATTTATCGTACAGGCCTCACCATCATCGCAGGGCGATCCGATCTGGCCGCTGACGTTGGGGCAGTTGTCGTTCGCATTGCAGATACCATCGTTATCGGTGTCCTGGAAGGTTCCGACACAATCGCAATTCGCATCCACCGCATCATTGATCGTGCAGGGATCACCGTCGTTGCAAGCTGTGCCTGTTGGTGCGTAGCAATCAGGAGTAAAGATGTAAGTAAGACCGTTGGCGAAGCTCTTGGCGGGAGCGGTGGAAGTGAATCGCATGGTGCTGGCGTTGTCTGCACCTGGCAGGCTGCTGGCCCAGTTCTCTGGTCCCGCGGTCACGCGCCTGTTCAATACGTTGGTCGCATAGTTGTTGTTGGCTCCGCGAAGTCCTACTTCCGGCTGAAGCGTGGTGGCAACATCGGGGCCCTGACCAATGGCACCGTATACAAATCGGATGACACTGGTAGCCGTGTTCAAACGGATCTGAAAGCTGAACCATTCGGTCAATGCCTTGCGGCGTACCTGACGCCATTCGATGACGAATTCATCTCCGATCTGCTGGTACCGTACATCGCGCGTACCGCTGTTACCCGGCTGGTTGCGTGAGACCAGGTCGGTACCGAAAGCCGATATGGCACCTGCATAACCTGCATTGCTGCTGAGCGGGGTGTAGTTGGTGGCCGCCGGCGCAGAACCGAACGTGATGTAACCATTGGCAGAGACATACAAGTTCGTGTAACCCACATTGTTATAATAGAAGGTGGGTATGGTTATGGCACCCGATACCTGGTTGTCATATCCATTACCGGTCCATAAAGTGGTTGACCCTGACCCTAAGGATGTGAACGTCCCGCTCTGTTGCGTAAAGGCATAAAAGCCTGTCAACTGTGCAGAAGCTTGAAGGACCAGGATACTACAGAGCAACGCAACGGAAACTTTTCCGATGCTGGTAAGATGGAGTACTGTGTTTCGCATGTGAGGTTGGTTTTGTCGATGATCTTTGCCCTTTCATCGACATTCATTTGGTGTTGGACGGCTAAACTAGAGGGAATGACGAAGGGCTGTCAAGATTATTTTCACGATGAATGCTGGTTTATTATCGACGAAGGCCGATCCTTTCCCTATGAATGTGGGTGAGTCTTTGAAGTGAAATAGTTGCGATACAGTTCTCTGCTTAATACTTTACGGCCCGATACGCCGGGCCATGGCCATCAGGACGATCGTAGTGCCATATGATTTTTCGGATTGCGCTACGTTCGCATTGGAGGTGGCCGCACGTATCGCACGCATCACCGGTGCTGGTATATATGTGGTGCATCTCTATGAGCAGACCGATGCCACCACCGAAGCGATGCGACGCCGCAGGGAGCTTGATGAACGATTGGAGGGCGTGATCGATCTTCCCTTTCTGCAAGGTATTCCCTTGCGCAAATTCATGCTGCGCCAACTTTCATTGACTGAGATCTTCAAGAATCCGCGCATTGCCGAGGTGGATCTCATCGTAATGGGCTCCCATGGTGCCCAGGGGTTCAGGCGCGGTATTGTGGGAAGCAATACGCAGCGCATCGTGCGGCTGGCGCCCATGCCGGTATTGGTGATCAAACAGCGGATAGAGGACCTGGTGATCCAGGATGTGATCTATGCCTCCAACTTCACCAGAGAGGACCTTGAGAAGTTCGAAGCGTTCAGACCTTTCTTCGATCTGTTCGATCCGAAGATCCATCTATTGAAGGTGAACACACCTCAGAAGTTCGAACGGAGTGCGGATACCAATGCGGCCATAGACCGGTTCCTTCAACATCATGAGTTGAGAAAATATACCGCGACCATTTATAATGACCTCAGTGTTGAGGAAGGGATCCTCAACTTTGCAAGCGACATAGACGCAGACCTTATCGCCATGGCAACACACGGCCGTACAGGATTCTTCCACGTGGTGAACGGCAGCCTCACCGAGGATATCGTGAACCATACGAACTACCCTGTTCTCAGTGTGAAACTATAGAGGGTCCGCAGACTTCTTATATTTACGCAAACTGTCAGCAGCAGCATGAAGTTCCTTCACCAGACCGTAGAGGCACAGAGGGGTGAGATCATAGAAGTGGAGATCGACAAGCCTACCAAGGTGAAGTTCCTCACCGGCCGCAACCTCAAGGCGTACAAGATGGGGAAGACCCACACCTATTTCGGCGGCCTGTTCGATGAATCGCCCGTGCGTTTCGTGGTACCTTTTGATGGAAAGTGGACCATCGTTGTGGAGAAGGGCAGCTACAAGGCGCCGATCGATGTGCATGCCGCATGCCGTCTGATGCAACCCAATCCGCACGTTACTTCCACCATCGCCATTGATGCACCGCCCCACGTGCGCGAAGCGGCGCTCAACGGAGAGACCCGCGATTTCAACAGCCACCGCGCAGAGCTCAGCTTTGCCGCAAGGAGCGAGGGTTGATGTGAAATGAAGTGCTGCCTGTTGCGTTGGTGAACTATCGAGCCATGGCCACATCAACAGAAAAAGAGCGTTTGGAGCAGTTGCTCCGCGGGCAGCAGGCATTGGTGGACCAAATACACCAGTGGTTGCAGGAGGAACAGAAGCATGATGATGTGCTTCACGCGGTGATCCTAAGCTCGCGGCATGAAAAAGCGATCGCGATCGAGGGGTTGGATCACGCCCGGATCTTCCATCGGGATACGATCCGCAGCATGTGCTTGAAATACCGGCTCCGTTTTCTTGATGCAGGTCTTTTCAAAGGTGAGATACCGCCGCAGGCGCTTTTTGCTGTTCGTGATCTGGAACGAATGGCCGCTGCACCGCTGACCAGTTTCAAGATCATGGCTCCCGCTTCCCGTTTCAAATTGTGTGACAGTGAGGCCGATCCGCTTCTCTTCATTCCTGTATCAGAAGATCGGTATTACCTGGTACACAAATGGGGAAGGGACCTATCTCCCTGGCGTCAGATCAGCGCACTCCCCGTGAGGTCGCCCATGCATCTGGCCATCACCGTATTCGTTGTTGCCGCGCTGTTCTCCATGCTGTTGCCCGCGCAGATCTTGCAGGATCTGGGTGTTCACCGCATCGCCTTCCTGTTCTGGAACGTGATGGTGTTCTTCAGTTTCACGGTCTTCGGCTGGTTCGCCTTCTTCGGGCAATTCAGCACGCATGCCTGGAACAGCCGGTTCTTCAATGATTGAATGACGAAGGGGCCTTGAAGGCCCCTTCCTGTTTCCGATCCGATCAGCGGTCCCGAACCGGCACGGGGATCAATCTGGGCCGTTGCCATTTGCACAGACAGCTCGTGCGGAACCACTTCTTCAATTGTGATCTTTCCGCTGGCTGTAGACGGCGGAACGCTTTGCGCAATTCCTTCCGGAAGATGCTCGCATCAACCAGGCTCACCTTCCCCAACACTTCGGTGTAATGGTCCAACAAGGTCTTCGACATCACATGGCAGGTTTTGTAATTGATCGATCTTCTGGTTGACTTGGTACACTGTTACGCGATCCAGGCCCTCCTTGTTATTGAGGGAACAATTCTTCGTAGCGATAGTTCACCTGCATGTTGGCCGATACGTTGCCTTCGCCCTTGCGGGCGGGCACAAATCGAGGCAGATCGTACAGCGCCACCATCACGTTCCTCGAAAGTTCAGGATCTCCGGAATGATCGATACGCACATCTTTCACTTCACCATATTGGTTCACCGCGAACATGATGCTCACTGCCGATGTGCCCCACTGTTTCAGGTCAAGGCCGGGTTCCTTCATTTTGGAGCGGATGATCTTCTTCACCTCAGCGGCCGTGCAATCCAGCCTTTCCTGACCCTTGCTGTTCTCGCAGGTGGGATGTGCCGGCGCCACATCAAAATCACCCTTGGCCATGGCGGGGCTCAGGATGATGACTCCTGCAGGCCGTTCATCCACGGCCTTCATCTCCACTGCGCCCGACTTCACAACGGTGGCCTCCTTCGTTTCCTGTCCAACGGCGAGGATCGGGAGGATGCATGCGGCAAGAAAGATCTGTTTAAGCATGATCATTTGGGGTTGACCGATCGAAGTTAAAAGAAAAGGCCCGCTTCCGCAGGCCTTCCTTCTTTATCTATATAGATCAACCGATCGGGATCTCCAACGCTTTGGGCTTCTGTTGTTCGGCCTTGGGAATGCTCAAATGCAGAACGCCGTTCTGGAATTCGGCTTTGATGTTCTCCACCTTCACCGTCTCCGGCAGGCGGAAACTGCGGGTGAAAGCACTGTGGCTGTACTCACGGCGGGTGAACCGCTCGTTCTCCTTCAGCTCTTCATTCTTCTTTTCGGCGCTGATGGTGAGCACATCGTTCTCCACGCGCAATTTCAGATCGTCCTTGCTGAAACCCGGGGCCAGCATGCGCAGATCGAAATCGTTCTCCCGCTCCACGATGTTCACGCTAGGAATGGAACGCTTCATATCATCGCTGCCGAAGAATTGGCCGATGTCACGGCCGAAGAATTCGTTCACGAGCTCGTTGAACGGGCTCACGAAAGTTGACTGTGGGCGATACTTGGTGATCGTCATCGCTATTGGGTTTTTTGTTCGACATCATTGCGAGGCGAACAGCCTTTTTCAAAGCGAATGCCGATGAAGGTCTTCCGACTTTTTGGCCGAGAAGGGAGTTGAGTGAATGACGATCTGGCGTTACTGCCGAAGGAAAAGAAAGAAGACAGTGCCACTTTGAGCCGCTGTTCCCGTGCTGAAACGGGCGCGCTTGGTGGATCGCAGCGCATGTTCCAGCATGCAATCATCCGCATTTGCCGTTCGAGATGGATCGATGTCGGCTTTTGTCACGGTGCCATCGGCTGAAACGGTCACTTTCACGGCGACCCGGCCTTCACTCTTGCAGAGATAACCGGGTATGTCATTTTCCCTTACTCTTCCCACCAGATCATGCCATACCGTGGTCGCTCCTTCCACCTTCATGGGCTCCGCAGCCTTGTCCATATACAACTCCTTGTTCCATTTGCTTGGGTCGAGCTGGGGCATTTCGATCTCTTCACCTCGCTCTCGCCGTTCCTGAGCCAGCCGATCGAATTCCTCCTGCTCGAATTTCTTCAGATCCTCTTCCACGCGTTCAGATAGACGCTGGCTTGAAAAAGGCTGATAGCTTTTGGTGGCGGTGATGTTGCTGGTAAGGTTCTTCACTTCACGTGCCTGTGCCTGCTCCGGGTTCTCAAGCTGTTCGATCATCTGTTCGGCCTGTTCGATCTCGATCACATCCATCTGCATGGTGCTACGTTCTTCTTCCGTAGGCGTGCCACGCAGTTGCCACATGGTGAAGAGCAACAGAAAGAGAGAATGCAACGCCAGGGTGCCGATGACCCCGAACTTGTGCTCTTCGAACCAATCCAGCAGCTTGTCCATCTGCTAAGTAGCCTGTTGCCAGGGCACCGGCTTAAGTGCCGGACCATGCGATCGTATACGCCAATTAGCGGGCCATCGGTTGTTCCAGCGATCTCCGGTGCCCTTGAGCCAGCCCAGTGGTCTTCCCTTGAAGGTGGCTATCGCATGGCCACGGGCGCCCGTGGAAGTGATGGAAAGGCCCTGGAGATAGTGGATGGCCTGCGGAAGATCGAGTTCCACTTTCTGCACCGCATCAACGTTCAAGGCGGTGCTCAGGGCCAACGCGGGGTGTGGTAGCAGATCGGTGCCTTTCATTTCGGCCATGGGAATTCCAGGTGCCAAGGTGCGTAAACTATGTTGGATCCGTTCAGTCGCTGAACGCCACCTTTCCTCCACCAGATGTTGAACGCCGCTCTGTTCCACCAGGTACCGATCCCCGGGTTTCACATAATGAAGATCCAGCGTCTTTTCCGGTGAGGCGGGCTTTGAAGAACGGGGTGTCCATTCACCGGGCTTCCGCAAGGCGGCAAGAAAGAATCCTTCGCCCTTCAACCGGTGCGGATAAAATCGGTGACCTATCACACCATCGATCACCGATCGTTCCACATTCCATTCAGGTCCAAGTGCGATCCTGATCGGTACAGCTCCGGCATCGATCAGCGATCGCAGCTGCAATTCATTTTCCGCGGGCTCGAAGGTGCATGTGCTGTAGATCAATACTCCGCCGGGAACAAGTGCATCCCAGGCAAAAGGAAGGATCGCATTCTGTGTTCGCGCGCAGCGATCCACCAATCGGGGAGACCATTGCTGCAGCGCGAACGGATCTTTACGGAACATGCCTTCACCGGAACAAGGTGCATCAAGCACGATCAGATCGAAGAATTCGGGTAGACCTTCCAGATCCTTCGGGTCGCTGTTGGTGATCACAACGTTCACCTGTCCCCATTTCCAGAGATTCTCCTGCAAAGCCGGTACACGCTGGCGATCGATCTCGTTAGCCACAAGCAATGATGAAGATGTCATCAGGCTGCGCAGATGCGTGCTTTTCCCTCCTGGGGCAGCAGCCAGATCTAGCGCCAGAATATCTTCTCCCATAAAGCCGGAAGCCTCGAACGCCTGTTCCAGGAACATGGAACTCGCTTCCTGCACATAATAAGCTCCGGCATGAAGCAATGGATCGAAGGTGAACGAAGGTCTTTCCTGGAGATAACGGCCGGTACTGCACCACGGCACTTCTTCACCACCGGGATCGAAACCTTTCAACGGATGGATGCGGATGCTGATCGGTGAAGGTTCCTGCAATGCCGCCTTCAAAAGTTCAAGCTGATCTCCCAACAGCGGCCCCAGCGTCTGTTCCAGTTCTGCCGGGAATACGCCCTTGGTCTTTCGATCGAAATGAGATCGTTGCTTTTTGCGGCCCATGGCCGATCAATGGAGCACCGCCGAAGTCTCTCCGCGAAGCACCGTCTGCTCACGATCGGGTCCAAGAGAGATCATGGTGATAGGCACACCCACGGCCTTCTCGATCCGATCGATGTACCATTCCAGTGCTTTCGGCAGTTTCGTTCTGTGATCGCAATCACCCCAGCCGTCCATCTCTTCATATACCGGTTCAAGATCACCGCTGATGTCATACGGCAAGCGATCGGTGATCTTGCCATTCATCCGGTATCCCGTGCAGACCTTTATGCTCTCCATCTCGTTGAGCACATCGGATTTCATCATGGCCAGTTCGGTGATGCCGTTCACCATCACGGCATAGTGCAATGCTGGCAGATCAAGCCACCCGCAGCGGCGCGGGCGCCCGGTCGTGCTGCCGAATTCATGACCCGCCTTCCGGATCGCTTCACCGGTATCGTCATGCAGTTCAGTAGGGAAGGGGCCGCTGCCCACGCGGGTGGAATAGGCTTTGAAGATGCCCACCACTTTTTCGATCCGGTTCGGGGCAACTCCCAAGCCCGTGCAGGCGCCGGCAGTTATAGTGTTGCTGCTGGTAACGAAGGGATACGTTCCGAAATCGATGTCCAGCAATGTTCCCTGTGCACCTTCGGCAAGCACGCGCTTTCCTTCACGCAGTGCCTTGTCCAGGTAATGCTCACAGTCGATCAGCTGCATCTCAGCAAGCTGCTTCACCGCATCGAGCCACTCTTTTTCCTGTTCACGTGAAGCTCCTTCGTGATCGTAGAGGCTGAGCAGGCGCTCGTGTTTTTTCACCAGCGCATCGTAACGGTCCTGCAGATCGTCACGTTCCAGATCGCCCACACGCAGCCCGTTGCGGCCGGTCTTGTCCATATACGTGGGGCCGATGCCTTTCAATGTGCTGCCGATCTTCGCCTTCCCTTTATCGGCTTCGCTGGCCGCATCAAGCGCCCGATGTGTGGGCAGGATCAGGTGTGCGCGGCGGCTGATAATGAGGTGGTCCTTCACATCAACGCCGGCCTTTTTCAGTTCGCTCACTTCTTTGAGGAAGATGATCGGATCGATGACCACGCCATTACCGACAAGGTTGATGGTCCCTTCACGAAAAACACCGCTGGGGATGGTATGCAGCACATGTTTGCGCCCTTCGAACAGCAACGTGTGGCCCGCATTTGGTCCTCCTTGGAAACGCGCGATCACATCATAGGCGGGCGCGATCACATCAACGACCTTGCCTTTGCCCTCATCGCCCCACTGGGCGCCGAGCAGCACATCCATCTTGCCTTTCATTAGCGGATCAGGCACTCAGTTTCTCCACCGCCTCGTTCACGTTGGGCGTAATGGTGAACACGGTGTCAAGCTTGGTCACCACGAATAGCTGGCGCACACTGTTGCTCACACCTGCGATCATGGTATCACCACCGGCATTGCGCGTGCGGGTGAGCACATTGATGAGGATGTTGAGGCCGGTGCTGTTCATGTACTGCAGCTCGCTCAGATCGAGCACCGCGCTCTTGTGGCCACTGTCCAGCTCATCATCAAGGGCACCCATGAGCCTGTCGGCCTGTTGCTGGTCCATGAGGCGGCCTTTCAAGTGAAAGACCTTGCAGCCTTTTTCTTCAGATACAGCGAGGTCGAACGTGGGACGATCGGTAACGGTCATGTCAGCTGGTTTTTTCCTGGCAGGTGGGGCATGTGCCATGGATGTGCAGGGCATGGAAATGCACCTGGTAACCCATGACATCGCTTACGGTGTTCTTTATCTGTTGAATTCGCGGATCGCAGAATTCCTGCACTTTTCCGCAGCGGTCACAGATCACATGATCATGCTGGCGGTTGGCATGTGACTTCTCGAATTGCGACTGTGCGCCCGCGAAGCGGTGCCGGCGTACAAGATCACAATCGATCAGCAGGTCCATGGTGTTGTAGAGTGTTGCGCGGCTCACCCGGTACTTCTTCAACTTCATGCGGCCGTACAGCCGCTCAATGTCAAAATGCCCGTCCTGCGCATAGATCTCGTTCAGTATGGCGAACCGTTCGGGCGTTTTGCGGTGCCCGTTGCGTTCAAGGTATTCCCTGAAGATCTGCTGAACGCTCTCGTGCTGGTCCACCATGGACATGTAGGCAAAGGTATTTGAAATGCCGGTTGGAAAGTTGGGGTTGTTGGGGGTTGTGGGTTGAAATGGGATCAACCCC
The DNA here is from genome assembly GCA_023430325.1 of Bacteroidota bacterium. Taxonomy (GTDB): domain Bacteria; phylum Bacteroidota; class Bacteroidia; order Flavobacteriales_F; family PHOS-HE28; genus PHOS-HE28. The sequence continues at coordinate 32,571 of JAEZAU010000025.1, forward strand.
GGACCTTCAATTCCTCAACGAACTCAATTTCGTTCACCGTTGAATAGCGTAATTGGTGCAGGTGGAAAGCCCGGAGCGTAGCGAGGACTTGGAACCGTAGCCACGCCCTGAAAGGACTTCGCCCAAATACTTATGACCTTCAGCAGGCAGCAGCGACAGGAAGGATGCCTGTGAGACCTTCAACTCCTCATCGCCTCAACAACATCAACACCGCTGACCTCTTCAGCGATCCACGCGCTCCACGATACGTACGCCACGTACGCGCTTGAGCTTTTCCATGAGCGCGTTGAGGTGTTCTGTGTCATGTACATAGGCCATCACCTTGCCTTCGAAGATGCCATCGTT
>JAEZAU010000190.1 GCA_023430325.1 Bacteroidota bacterium
TGCTTGTTTCATTGATGCATGCGAACAACGAGATAGGTACACGCAACGATCTGCATGCGATCGGATCGCTTTGCCGCAAGTACAATGCGCTTTTCCATAGTGATACGGTACAGACCATGGCGCATTACCGTTTCGACCTGAAGGAAATTCCCATCGATCTTCTCGCCGCATCGGCACATAAATTCCATGGGCCGAAAGGGATCGGATTCCTCTACATGCGCAGCGGTGTGGGCTTGAAGACGATGATCCACGGCGGATCACAGGAACGCAACATGCGCGGTGGTACCGAGAACCTTGCGGGTATCGTTGGCCTGGCCAAGGCGATGGAGATCAGTTATCGCGATCTGGAGGAACATGAGAAGCACATCCGATCGATAAAGAAGCACATGATCGCGCGGTTGAAGGAGGAAATTCCCGGTATCGTGATCAATGGTGATGCATCGGAGGATTCGCTGTATACGGTGCTCAACGTGCGTTTCCCCGATGATGGCCGCAGCGAGATGCTGCTGTACAACCTTGACATCGAAGGGATCGCGTGCAGCGGCGGCAGCGCCTGTAGCAGCGGAAGCAACAAAGGTTCACATGTGATGGCGGCTCTTTATCCCGATGTGATGGGCGCGAACATCCGTTTCTCGTTCAGCCGGTACAACACGAAAGAAGAGATCGACCGAACGGTGGAGGCGTTGAAGAGGATCTTTCAGTTGGTGGTGGCGTAAGGGAAGCTTCAAGCTACAAGGCACAAGCTTCGTCCCAGGACACGAATTCCAACCGATCCGATCTCACGGCGCGGCCGTCTGATCTATGCCCGGTATCTCCGTACACGCACCACGCGCGGCCAGCTCCAATGTCTTCGATAAACGTTCCTGGTCCATGAACTGCTGCTCCACCGGTATCTCGCCATCAAGGTCCATCAACGTGGTCACTTCCTGCACGGTGCCATCAGCCTGGTGAATGCGCTCGAACCAGATGACGCCGCCTGTCTCGGCGAGCACTTCTCCATAAAAGACACGGCCTTCATAATACGGATCGCCCGTTTCGCCATCGAGGATGCGGCCCGGATAGTAGCGTGCATTTGCTCCATTGGCCACCTGCAATGCACCATCCGAAGGTGAATGGATGTACAAGGCGAGTTCAGCATCGCATTCGGTGCAATGGCGGCCGGCCATGATCAGCCAGGGCATGCCGCCATGGCGTTGCACCTGGCCGATGTAACGCAGATCGTAAAGACCCGTTTCCATGCGCGTACCGTCCTCGAAGACCAAAGCGGAACTATCGGTCTCCTGGTAGATCAGCGGTATGGGGCGTGGATCGTACTTTGTTGCAGGAGCAGCATCCACGAGCGGGCCCTGGTCCACATCGGCAGATGCACAGGAAGCGATCAGTAATAGGAACGGAATGAAGCGATGGATCATGGGGATATGCAATTTAATGCGATCATGCCCCGGTGTCCATACGCTTCTTCGCCTCCACCGCCCACATCAACGAATTTAGGAAAGCCTTGGATCGCTTCTCCCATGCTTCCTTGTCTGCCGGTCCACCGCTCTCATTGAAATTATCGCCGACATTCGGCACCTGCATGGCACCGGGCACCACCCAGCCACGGATCTTCCATAAGCTGAAAAGCAGCGAGACCATGGTCTGAGATCCGCCGAAATTCCCATTGGATACCGTGCTGATCGCGATCGGCTTGTTCTTCCAATCCTCGGTGAGCAGATCGATGACGTTCTTCAAACTCGCCGGCATGGTGCCGTTATACTCGGGTGTTACCATGATGACACCATCAGCATGACGGATGCGCTCGGCGAAGTCCACGATGTTCGGCGCAGGATCCTTCATGAACTTCAAGCGCTCAGGAAAGAGCGGAAAGTTGAATTGCAGCAGATCGAGCATGTCGGCCTTAAGACCCTCTGTGGCATTGATGGTCTGTTCAAGATATCGGGCAACACGGTGGCTCTTGCGGCCTTCACGAACACTGGCGGAAATAATGGCTATGGTCATGGACATTATGGGATGTATGAGGGTACAAAGATCGGCATAAGCAAAAGTGTGGTGCCTGGGGGCGTGTCCCCGCGCCGGCATTCTGATGACAGCATGCCGGACGCGGGGCCGGGCTCTTGTTGCAAGTCCTCCCCCGGCGGCCGGGGTGCGGGCTTTCCACGCCGATCCCTTACGCGCTTGCGCCCACGAGAATGATCTGCGCAAGGGATGGAAGTGGAAACCCCGCAAGCGAGGCTCTGCGAGTGCGGAGTTGCAACGGACAGCCCGGTGCCGCGGCTTTGCGCTGCATGCGCCCAAAAACGGAAATGAAAAAAGGCCGGATGGTCCGGCCCTCTTCCTTTTCGATCTATTGGAATTACTCCTTGTCGCGGTTGTCGCTGTTCACTTCACGTGAAGTAGCGTCCTTCTTGCGCTCCATGTCATCTGCCTTACCGGGACCGGCAAGCGCCATGTACTTCTCATACTGCTCATCGGTGAGCACTTCGCGAACACGGGCCTGGTGCTTGGCCTTCACTTCGGCGGTGGCGTTGGTGTCCTCGGCCTTCACAGCAGCACAATCGCGGGCGCAATCGGCGTGGATCTCACGGATCGCTGTCTCTTGATCGGCGGTGAGGCCCAGTTGCTTCACGGCACCCATGTCAGGCATTTCGCATACATGCTTCACGCCTTGGGCCTTTGTTGCTTTATCGGTGTCTGCTGTTTGTGCAGAGACCGCGGTGGTGAGTGCCAGGGCACATACCAGACTGAAAATCGTCTTCATCTTGACTGAAAAGTTTTGTGGCCGCTGTTTAACAAAGGCCGTTCCGATCGAGGGTCAAAGCAGCCCACCTGCCAGCACTTTTAGACGAAGCTCAGCTATCTGCGCCTCATAACGTGCTATCAATAGACGATCTTCAGCATCCATATAGCCCTGTTGTATGTCCCTGAGTTCTACGGGGGTCAACAGTCCGATGCGGTAACTCTCCAACGCCACATCCACCTGACGCCTTATGCCCACAAGATCCTGTTCTTCCAGAGCCACCCGCTGCCGTGCGAGTTGATGGTCGGTCCAGCCCTCAAGGACCTGTTGTTCTAGCCTCAACGCCATCTCTTCTGTGGTGAGTGCCGCCTGCTCCTGTTGGATCTTCGCCACCCGCATGGCACGATCGGCCCGCCCACCACTGAACAACGGAATGCTTACCCGCGCACCATAGTTGGGGCCAAGACTGCGATTACTCTGTAAGATGCCGACATCTGAAGTGCTTTGTGTATATCCGTAATTGCCATAGATGGAAAGGCGCGGGAACAATGCGCCGCGTAATTCACGCACGGCGATATCTGAGGTGAGCTGTAATTGCTGTGCCTGTAGAAGACCACTGTTATTGCTTCTTGCCTGTTGCTGTATGGTGGCCAGATCCAACTCTCCGGTCACTGGAATGGTATCAAGCACACCGATCGGCATCGAGGGATCGGATCCCAACAGAACATTCAGTTGAGCCGTTGCGTTGGCAGCCTGTGCCTTCATTTCCAATACAGCTGCAGAATCTGCACTGAGGTCCAGCCGGGCCTGCACCACTACAAGCCCACTCGCTGTCCCTATCCGTTCACCGGCCTCAGCTATGGCCAGTCTTTCCTTCGAGGTACGCACACCTTCGCGGCGTACTTCGATCGCTTTCTGGATCTGCACCACCTGGTAGTAAGTGGCCAGCACATCGAAGATGGTGGTCTCGATCTCCTGCCGAAGCCGGGTCCTGCCGAGCAGGGCCAGTGTGGCCAGTCGTTCGCGTGTGGCGAACATCGTCAATCCATCAAAAATGGTCCATTCAGCAGTGAGGTCCACATCGGCGGCCCTGATGTTGGCATTATCGGCCTCGCGTACATCGCCGTTGAAGAACTGCTGGCGCGTAGCGCTGTTGTTGATATCATAAGTGCCGGTAAGGCCTACGATCGGAAGCATGCCGGCCTCACCCGGATGATCCAGAAGTTCCGCAGCATCGGCTTCCAGCTTCGCCAGCCTTATTCCGTGGTTCTTTTCCAGCGCCATGGCCACCGCTTCTGTGGCCGTAAGCTTCAACGTATCCTGGGACATCGATCCGATAGGGATCATCATCAGCACAGGCAGGAGCGATCGATATGTCATCAGCCTAAACATCTGACCCAGGAATGGCGTGTTTGCGTGTGGACAGATAGCTGTAGAGGGCCGGCACTACGTACAACGTAAGGATCAATGCGAACAACAACCCACCGATGATCACGATGCCCATGGGGATACGGCTTTTCGCGGCAGCCCCCAGCCCCAGAGCGATCGGCAGGGCACCCAGTATGGTGGCCAGGCTGGTCATCAGGATCGGGCGAAAACGCTGGCGCGAAGCATCTATCACCGCATCCCATTTCTTGAGCCCTTGCTCCTGCTTCTGGTTCGCGAACTCAACGATGAGGATGCCGTTCTTGGTCACAAGGCCTATGAGCACGATGATGCCGATCTGTGAGAAGATGTTGAGCGAATGGCCGCCAAGCCAGAGGCTGAGGACAGCCCCGGCCAGGGCCAGCGGCACGGTGAACATCACGATCAAGGGATCCATCCAGCTTTCGAACTGTGCTGCCAGCATGAGGAATACCAATGCAAGGGCAAGGATGAGGGCGAACTGGAGGCTTGATGCACTGTCGGCGAATTCCTTGCTGAGACCGGCCAATGCCGTACTGAAACTTTCATCCAGCACATCCGCAGCTATCGCATCCATGGCCTCGATGCCGTCGGCGATCGTGAGGCCAGGCGCTGGATCGGCACTTACTGTAGCGCTCACGTACCTGTTGTAACGGTAAAGCTGCGGCGGGCTGCTCCGATCGGTCATGCGCACCAGATTGTCCAGCTGGATCAATTCACCCTTATCGTTCCTTACATATGCACTGGCAAGGTCCAGCGGCTGATCGCGCTGGTTGCGCATGGCCTGCCCGATGACCTGGTACTGCTTCCCCTTGAAGATGAAATAGCCGAAGCGCTGGCCGCTGAAATACAGCTGCAGGGTCTCGGCGATATCCCTCACCGTGACCCCCATGGCTCGGGCGCGATCGCGATCGATCTCGATGCTCAGCTCAGGCTTGTTGAATTTCAGGTTGAGGTCCGAAACGCGGAACGTCGGATCGTTCTGTACGCGCTGCATGAACTCCGGGATCACATTGCGCAATCTTTCAAAGTCCGGTGCCTGTATCACGTACTGTACGGGCAGACCGCTGTTGCGTCCACCGCCGATCGTTGGCTCCTGCACCACGAAGCTGCGGGCGAGATTGTGCTTCTGCACCCAGCCTGTGATCATCCTGGCAAGTTCATCCTGGCTGCGCTCACGTTCTGCCGGATCGACAAGTCCTACTCGCACGAAACCCGAATTGCTGGAGATCGATGCGCCGAAACCGGGTGATGTCACGCTCAGGATCGTGGATCGTTCCGGAAGCGTATCCACCGTTTCGATGACATCCACCAGATAATCGTTCATCAACTCGAAACTCGTCCCTTCCGGCGCAGTGCTCATCACCATGAAACGGCTTTTGTCCTCCATGGGCGCGAGTTCCGAAGGCAAGGTGGATCCAAGGCCGATGATGATCGCCAGGCTGATGCCCATGATCACCAGTGCGAGCCATCTGCGTCGCAGGAATTTTTCCAGCGAACGGGAATAAGCCGCGGCCATGCGATCGAAGATCTTCTCGGTGGCCACAAAGAACCGGTTGTGCCTGGGTGTCTTGCGCAACCAGCGTGAGCTCATCATCGGTGTGAGGGTGAGCGAAACCAGCGCCGAGATCACCACCGCGCCGGAGACCACCAGCGCGAATTCACGGAACAGCCTTCCGGTGAGGCCTTGCAGAAACACGATCGGGAGGAACACGGCCACAAGAACCACGGTGGTGGCGATGACGGCGAAGGTGATCTCCTTCATGCCTTGATGACCTGCCTTGATCGGATCCATGCCATCCTCGATCTTGGCGTAGATGTTCTCCAGTACAACGATGGCATCATCCACCACAATACCGGTGGCCAGCACAATACCCAGAAGTGTGAGTATGTTGATGGAGAACCCGAACAGGTACATCAGGAAGAATGCCCCGATCAAGGAGATCGGTATGGCGATCACCGGGATCAACGTAGTGCGCCAGTCGCGCAGGAAGATGAAGATCACCAGCACCACAAGGATGAACGCCAGCAGGATGGTCTCCTGCACTTCATGGATCGCCTTGCGGATGCCGACGGTGGTATCAAGCGCAAGGTTGTATCGCAGATCTGCCGGCAGTTCGGCCTTGATCTGATCGGTACGCTTGTAGAACTCATCAGCGATCTCGATGTAGTTCGATCCGGCCTGTGGGGTCACAGCCACGGCGACCTGTGGTACCGCACCTATCCCGCGCAGCACCGTTCTCTCATTCTCAGGAAGCAACCGTGCTTCACCGATATCCCGCAGCCGTATCACCGTGCCGGCATCTTCACGGATTATGATGTCACTGAACTCTTCCTCGGTGGTGAGCCGGCCCATGGTACGTATGCTCAGTTCAGTGCGATAACCTTCTATGCGGCCGCTCGGCAGCTCAACGTTCTCGCGCTCCAGCGCTGCGCGCACATCGCCGGGTGTTATTCCATACCCCGCCATGCGCACCGGATCGAGCAGGAGCTTCATGCTGTACCGCTTCTCTCCCCAGATACGGATCTCACTCACGCTTGGGATGGTCTGCAATCTTTCCTTGAACTGGTCGTTCGCGATCTCGGACAGCTCCAGCAGTGTACGTTGATCGCTCTGAATGGTCATGGAAAGGATCGGGCTGGCATCGGCATCGCTTTTCACCACGATCGGTGGTTCCACATCCGGCGGAAGATTGCGAATGGCACGGCTCACGCGATCGCGCACATCATTGGCGGCGGCCTCCAGGTCCACATCAAGCTCGAACTCCACGGTGATCGTGCTGCGTCCGTCACTGCTAACACTGGTGAGCGATCGTATGCCTGCGATACCATTGATGCTTTCTTCCAGCGGTTCGGTGATCTGGCTTTCGATGATATCGGCATTGGCGCCCACATAATTGGTGGTGACAGTGATCACCGGAGGATCCACGCTGGGGAATTCACGGATGCCGAGAAAATTGAATCCGACAGCACCGAACAGCACGATGACGATGCTGATCACCGATGCCAGTACAGGCCTGTTGATGCTGATCGACCCGATATTCATCTTGCCTGGCTGAGCGTATCCGGCCGCTCTTCCTTTCGGGTGACCATCGGTACGGGATCAACGGGCATCCCGTCACGCAGGGCGAGCAGGCCCGTCACTACCACGGTATCTCCCTTATTCACGCCGGAGACCAGCTGTACCTCACGTGGCTGTCGAATGCCCACTTCGACCCTTGCCGAAGTTGCTTTTCCACCTTTCACGAGGATCACTTTCTGGCCCTGGATGTCAGGGATCAGTGCTTCGGTGGGGATCATCAATGCATCATCGATCCTTTCCATCTGCACTTTCACCCGCACGAATGCACCTGGCAACAACCTCTTGTCCTTGTTCTCCGCCCTTGCGCGCACTTTGATGCTTCGAGTGGCGGGATCGACATGGGGTTCCACCGCATAGACCGTTCCTTCGAAAGTACCAGATGATCCTTCAACCGTGAATTCGATCCGAGCTCCCGATCTCATGCGATGGGCGAGCCGTTCGGGCACCGCCAGATCGATCTTCACAGGATCCAATTGCACCAGTTTTCCAAGTTGCTGACCTGGCTGTACGAAACCGCCCACGCTCACATTGCGCAGACCCACATCGCCATTGAAAGGTGCATGTATGGTGGCCCTCGATATGCGGATGCGCAACAGATCGGCCCTGGCCTCAAGAGCCGCGCGTTGGGCCCGTGCCTGATCGAGCTGTTGCTGGCTGATGCCGTTCACTGCAAGTAATTGTTCGCGCCTGCGCTCATCTTCCTGTGCTAATTGAAGATCGGCCTCTATCTGCCTGAGTTCCGCATCAAGGTCGCTGTGATCGATCGCTATGAGCACCTGGCCTTTCCTGACCGTGCCTCCTTCTTCCATATCGATCCTAGTGACACGTCCCTGGATCTCACTGATGAGTTCCACTTCCTCATTGGGTAGCAAGGTTCCGGTAACGACGATCTCATTGTCCAGGGTCTGTGGCGCAAGGACCGTGGTCCGCACCCTGGTGGGTCCTTGTGATGTCGTAGCCGCAGCGGTCTCTTTCTCATCACCTGAGCATGATGAGAAGCACAGGACAGATCCCATGATAATAGCCGTAAATGAATGCGCCATTCTCATTTCTGCGGTCTTTTGGAATAACGCACGCGTACCGGACGCTTCTCGGAACCAGACAGACCGCCGATCATTCCTGAGAGCTGGTCCATGAACTTCGATCTTTCCTTTTTGGTCATTCCTTTCATGGCCAGTTGGTTCACTTCCTCATAGGCCTTCTTGATCTTTTGCACTGCTGAGCGGGCCTTGGCCGTGGCATGAAGCTGATGCTTGCGCCGATCGCCCGGGCAGGCATGGCGTTCCACATAACCTCTTTCGCTCAGATGGTCCACGGCACGTACCATGGCCACCTTGTCCTGATGAAGCATTTCTGCGAGTTCCTGCTGGCTGATCTTGCCACCGGCCTCATGTATCACCACAAGAGCTACGAACCAACGGTCCAGATCGAGATGGCGGAGCCGATCGAGAATGGAATTGTAGTAATACTGCGTGAATACCGACGTCCAGTAACCCAGGGGAACATCAGAAGCGCGCAGATGGAGCGGCAGACCGTTGACGACCATAACAGTTACAAATGAAACCATATGGCCGCGGTTTTGTTCCCGGCACCGCTGTTAATTGCTGTGAACCGTTCGGGATGAATGCACTGCCGTTCAGCGCGGACCCACTGCTGCACCACGCTCTGCGAGGGCGCGCAACTCTTCAACAGAACGCAGGGCGAGGCGGTCGGCTTCTGCCATCGAAGGTGCTTCAGCGTAGATCCTGATGATCGGTTCGGTATTGCTCATGCGCAGATGTACCCAGGCATTCCCGAACTCGATCCGAAGACCATCGATCGTACTGTGCGGTTCGTTGCTGTAACGTTGTTGCATCCGATCCAGCAGCTCTTTCAGACCACCTCCAGCGGCCGACGCATCGATCTTGTTCTTGCTGATGAAATAATCCGGATAGGCGCGTCGCAGTTCGCTGCATTTCTTGCCGCTTCTGGCCAGGTGTGTAAGAAAAAGCGCAATGCCTACCAGTGCATCGCGGCCGTAATGAAGTTCGCTCAAGATCACCCCGCCATTCCCTTCACCGCCGATGGGGGCATGCACCTTCTTCATCATCTCTACCACGTTCACTTCCCCCACCGCGCTGGCATGCCGTTTTCTGCCGTGTTTCTCTGCGATATCGTTCAGGGCACGCGTGCTGCTGAGGTTGCTCACGGTATCACCAGGCCTGTGGGCGAGCACATGATCGGCGCATGCCACCAACGTATACTCCTCGCCGAACATTTCGCCGTCTTCACTTACCAGCGCAAGCCGGTCCACATCCGGATCCACGGAAATGCCCAGATGTGCCTTATGCTTTTTCACCGAGGCTGACAGGTCCTTCAGATTCTCTGGCAAAGGCTCGGGGTTGTGAGGGAATTGGCCGTCGGGAACACAATGGATGCAGACGACCTCTGAAATGCCAAGGGCGGTCAACAGGGCAGGAACGACCTCGCCTCCCACGGAATTCACCGCATCCACCACCACCCGGAAATTAGCCTGCTTTATCGCTACCGTATCAACAAGATCGAGCGCCAGTATGGCATCGATGTGCCTGCGTGTCCACCCGCTCACCGGCCTGATGATGCCCAGTTCTTCCACCGGAGCGAAATCGAACTTCTCTTTTTCGGCCAGTTCGAGTACAAATTGTCCATCAAGCGCACTGATGAATTCGCCCTCGTTGTTCAATAGTTTGAGCGCGTTCCATTGGCCTGGATTGTGGCTTGCGGTGAGGATGATGCCTCCCTGCGCATTCTCCCCGGTAACGGCCAATTCCACCGTAGGAGTGGTGGCCAGGCCAAGGTCCAATACATCGATGCCCAGGCCGGCCAACGTGGCAGCCACAAGGTCACGGACCATCGGACCGCTCACCCGCGCATCACGGCCAAGAACGATCCTTGGCCTTTTGCCATTGGATCGTGATCTTATCATGGAACCGTAAGCGGCGGAGTAACGGACAACATCAAGTGGTGTAAGACCTTTGCCCGGTTCACCCCCGATCGTACCGCGTATGCCTGAAATGGAGCGTATCAGTGTCATGGCGTCAGGATTCTATTTTCAGAGGCTGGCAAAGGTGCATCATGATGGTGCGGCGTTGCAACGAACCGCGCCGGATTCTGCACCAGCGTATGTTGAAGTGCGGTGCCACCGGATCGGAAAAGTACAAGTACCAAAGGCTTTTGTCCATCGTCTACCGGAAGGATCGATAGGAGTTCGGCTTGTCCATGATATGTTCATTACGAATAGCGAAGCGTTTAAGGAAGCGGATCGTGCAAGCGTCCACATTTCGATCCAACGAAGGAAAGTGGCCATCTCGCCAGGTGATGGTGGTGTTGACCATTGGCTGCATGGCATCCATCCTCGACCGTGGCACATTGATGTTCATTTCATCCCCTTGAACCCGCGCAGTCTTAGGCCTGTGGAAGGACAGGCTACGGAGCGGACTGTTCAAAACATGATCGGCCGCCCCCTCACTGTGTGCCGATCGTTGTAAATTTGTGATGCAGGTCACCCCTGCGTGTTTCATGAACGAAGGCCCCCTACCCCTTCCCGATCGTGACGATCAGCAGAATTGTGTGGAACGTTACGAGTCGATGCTCAATACGAATGATCTGTACTTCTTCGATGTGGAGGAGTTCGAAATGATCATCGATCATTACCTCGAACAGAGCGATCTGCGAAAGGCCAAACAGGTGCTGGACCTTGCCCACCAGCAACACCCGGGCTCTTTGGACCTTCTGTTCTGCGAAGCGCAGGTGATGATGAGCATGGGCAAATTGAACCGCGCTCTCGAGGTGCTGGATGCCATCGGAAAGTTAGAGCCGTACAACGAGGATGTCCACATTCACAAGGCCGGTATCTACAGCCAGCTACGCAATTATCGTAAGGCGATAGAGCACTATAAGCGTGCCCTTGAGCTTGCCGATGAGGGCCTCGATGAGATCCAACTGGACCTTGCCTTCGAATACGAGAACCTGGAGGACTATGGCCAGGCGATCGAATGCCTGAAGAACGCCCTCGAGACAAACCCCGAGAACGAAGCGGTGCTCTATGAACTGGCGTACTGTTATGACCTGATGGAAGATCATAAGGGTGCGGTGGATGCATTCAGCGCATTCACCGATGAACATCCTTACGCATTCGTGGCCTGGTTCAATCTGGGTAATGCGCTCTCACGGCTTGAAAAGTTCGAGGAAAGTAACAATGCCCTTGACCTGTGCCTGGCGATCGATGAAAGGTTCACTTCAGCATATTTCAGCAAGGCCCGCAACCTGCTGCTCATGGGCAATTTCGCCTCGGCCATAGATTGTTACCGCGAAACGATCGAGCATGACGGTCCGCAGGCGATAACCTTCAGTTACATCGGCGAATGTTTCGAGAAGATGGAGCGCTATGAACAGGCGTTGATCCATTATGACCAGGCGCTGGCCCTCGATCCCAACTGGGTGGATGCTTGGATAGGCAGAGGTGTGGTGAAGGATGTGCAGGGCAAGCTCTCGGAGGCGATAAAGGATCTGGAGATCGCCACCAAACTGGCTCCCGATCATGGCGATGCCTGGTACTATTTGGCGAACGCACTGGCAAGGGCTGGCCGTTATGAACTGGCCCTGGAGTCCTATACAAAGCTCAATCAACTTGAACCCGAAAGTCTAGATGGCTGGCTGGACCATGCCGATCTGCTCCTTAGCTTGAAAGGTGCTGAAGTGGCATTGAAGAAACTGAGGGAAGGTGAAATGGTACACAAGCTCAACAGCCGCTTCCGTTACCGGATGATCAGTTACCTGCTTCGCGCAGGAAGAGAACAACAGGCCATGCTGGAGATGGAGGAGGCGCTCACTGTGGATCATGCATCCCATACGCTGCTCTTCGAACATTATCCTGAAGCTGCGGCCATGCCACAGATCATCCATTTGCTGGAACTTTACCGCCGATGAACTACAGCCTATCGCACATCCCCGCGCGGAGCAGCAATCCACGCGAGGATGGCATTACCATGGTCATGGACAAGGGCCTGTCCCTTCGCCAGGCCGAGGACATGATCGATGCATCCGGCCATTTGATCGATCTGGTAAAGCTCGGTTTCGGCACTTCGTTCATCACCCCACGGCTCAAGGAGAAGATCGCGCTCTATCACGCGGCCAACATCAAGGTCTATCTGGGGGGAACGCTCTTCGAGGCGTTCGTGGCTCGCGGTCAATTCAAGGAATACCGCCGTTTGCTCGACAAGTTGAAGCTGGAGACCGCCGAGGTCTCCGATGGGTCGATCAACCTCTCCAACAAGGAGAAGTGCAAGTTCATCACCGAACTGGCCAAAGATCTTACGGTACTCAGTGAAGTGGGATCGAAGGAAAGCGGTATCCTTATCAGCCCGGCGAAATGGGTGAACATGATGCGCGCCGAACTCGATGCCGGCAGCTGGAAGGTGATCGCTGAAGCGCGTGAGAGCGGTACAGTCGGCATCTACAGGCCCAGCGGCCACGCACATACAGCGCTGGTGAACCGCATCATCTCCAAGATCCCGATCACCGACATACTTTGGGAGGCTCCACAAAAACCACAGCAGGTGTGGTTCATCAAGCAGTTCGGTGCCAATGTGAACCTGGGTAACATCGCACCGGACGAGGTCATTCCATTGGAGACCCTGCGCCTGGGCCTGCGGGGGGATACCTTCTTCCAGTACCTGCCAGAGCAGGTGGCCGAAAAGTTGCGCCAGGTCGTGATACCAAAGGCTGAAGCCTGAACATGGAACAAGTGACACCGGCCCAGTTGAAGGCCATGCGCGATGCCGGGAAGGAATTCCAGCTGATCGATGTTCGCGAGCCTTATGAAGCGGAAATATGCTCCATCGGCGGTACGTTGATCCCTATCGGCGAAGTGGTGCAGCGGATCGAAGAGATACGCCGTGATATTCCCGTGGTGGTACACTGCCGTAGCGGCTCCCGATCCGCCGCGGTGATCAATGCCCTTGAAGATCGTTACGGTTTCACCAACCTGATCGATCTTCGCGGCGGCATTCTGGCCTATGGCAAGGAGGTGGATGCCTCGATCAACTGCGACTGAATGAATTTACGTGAACGTGTGAAGCTGTTCCTGAAAGGAATGGCCATGGGAGCTGCTGATGTGGTGCCGGGCGTATCTGGTGGTACCATCGCCTTCATCTCCGGCATCTACGAGGAATTGCTCTCGTCCATCAAGGCGATCGGGCCCGATACCATCTCCGTTCTTCGACGGCAAGGACTTGTGAACGCGTGGCGGCAGTTCAACGGTGATTTCCTCATCACACTGCTGGCCGGGATCATCACCAGCGTTCTTCTCCTGGTAAGACCGATCACATGGGCTTTGGAACATCAACCTGTTCTGATCTGGTCGTTCTTTTTCGGGTTGATCGCTGCGAGCGTGTACATCTGCGGACTTACGGTGAAACGCTGGTCCATCGGGCCCTACGTGGCATTCTTTCTCGGGACCATTTTCGCCGTGGTGATCGGCCTCCTCAAAGCCGTGCCACCACAGGACCAATTGATCTTCTACTTCCTCGCTGGAGCACTTGCGATCTGTGCCATGATACTACCGGGCATAAGTGGATCGTTCATACTGCTGTTATTGGGATATTATCTACCTGTCATGCAGGCCCTGAAGGAATTCGATATACCCATCATCCTCACCTTCGCCGTGGGCTGCATCATCGGATTGATGAGCTTTTCACGGGTGCTCACCTGGTTGTTCTCGCGGCATCATGATGTGGCCGTCTCTTCGCTCACCGGTTTTCTTCTCGGATCGCTCTTCATCATATGGCCGTGGAAGGAAGTGGACACCGTTAGGATCGAACATCAGGGCATGCCGGATGAGCGATATGTTCCTTTCACCTACAACAACGTGTGGCCGTGGGACTATTCGTTCATCAGCCAGAACGATACGTTGATCGGCGTCACTAGCAAGGAGCCACAGATCGCAGGGGCCATCGCGCTGATGTTCTTCGGCGCCTTCCTTTTATTGTTCATCGAACGCCTCGGCCAGCGGAAATGAAGATCTATGGTCTGATCGGAAAGCCGCTCTCCCACTCGTTCAGCAAAAGCTGGTTCAGTGAGAAATTCAAACGCGAAGCACTGCCCGATCACCGGTATGAACTCTTTCAGCTTGAAGAGGCTGATGGCTTGAAGGATCTTGTGAAGGGGACTGCTGACATCTCCGGTCTCAATGTTACCATACCATTCAAGAAGGATGTCATGCGCCTGCTCGATGAGGTGGATCCTCTTGCAGCTGCTGTGGGCGCGGTGAACACCATCGCCATCAAGGATGGAAGACTGTGCGGCCACAACACCGATGTGGAAGGGTTCCGGTCCACCATTGTTCCGTTGCTCAACGGAGAGAGACCACGTGCACTGGTATTGGGAAGCGGTGGCGCGAGCCGCGCGGTGGTCTATGTGTTGAAGGAACTGGGCATCCGTTTCAGGGTGGTGAGCCGCAGCCGGGAGCGGGGTGATATCACCTGGGATATGATCGATGGTACGGTGGTCAAGGTATGTCCGCTGATCATCAATACCACCCCGCTCGGCATGCATCCCCATGTTCAGGGCTGTCCATCGCTGCCGTACAACGCGATCGGTCCCAGGCACACGTTGATCGACCTGGTCTACAATCCAGCCGAGACCGAGTTCCTGAAACGCGGAAAGGAACGTGGTGCGCGAACTGCCAATGGTATGTGCATGCTCGAGGCGCAGGCCGAAGCAAGCTGGCGTATCTGGAACGCCCGCTGATCTATCGGATCACGGTGAACCGTCTTTCACTCTTCCCCTTATCGTCCCGAAGCCGGAGCATATACTGCCCTTCTGCCAGACCGCCGACATTCAGCTGAAAGGAGGTCATCGTTACGCGGATCGGTGGAAGTACGATGCGGCCTGTAAGGTCCATTACTTCGACCATCGATCCAACCGCGACATCCTCGATCCGAACGTTCAAAATATCCCGCACGGGGTCCGGATAGACGATGGTGATCGACCCGGCTAGTTCAGGAATGGCGATCCCACCGAGCAGGTCCCATACCTGTATATCATCAATGGCGGCTTCCACTAGGCTTCCGCCATCAAGATATTCACCAGGTCTTATGCTGTCGCTTGCAAGGAACTTGATCTTGAACTGGGCGCTGGGTTCCACATGATCGCTCACCCGGAAGGCCATCCTGCGCCAGTTGCGCTCACTGGTCTTCGTGTCTTCCACGGCCACCCAATCGGCGCCGTTATTATTGCTTATGTAGACCTGCCACCAGTCAGCACCGGGGTTAGCGCCGCCAGGCGGATCGTTGGTGTACCAGCGCCAATAGGTGATCACCGGTTCATCATAGATGCTCAGATCGATGGTGCTGCTCATCAACGTGGTGGTACCGCCATCCACATCATTCTCTCCGAGGCCTGCGGAGGCGCTCGTGGCGTTGCCGGTGACCCAGCAGAATGCACCGCCAGGTGTATGTTGATGGTCGGGCTGTACGAGCTGGCTCTGGCCTGAAGTGGTCTCGTAGGAGCCGATCGGAATGTCCCACGTCCATTCACCGGTGGTGGCATTGTCCGAAGCGATGCCTGAATTGAAGAATCCCAATTCTGAGATGTCATCACCATCCTCCGTGGCATTCACTTCCAATCCCACCAGGATGAAATAAGGCAGGTTGGGATCTTCCAATGCAGCACCGATAGGTTCCACGGAACTCAGGTTGCCGAAAATGTCCTCGATCGCGAGATAATAGGCTATCACCGTGCCCTGGGGTTGTGCAGGTATGGAGGCCGACCACTGCGAACCTGCTGTATTGGCCATGAGCACATCCTGCCAGGTGTTCTCATTGTTGATGCGGTAGAATGCGCGTACACCGCTCATGTACGTATTGAACGGGAATGACACGTTCACGTTCGCTGCCAACGCGATCTGCTCTTCGGCAGGTGCTTCCTCCCACGCGGTATGCTGAAGATCCACGTTGCTCAACAACGTGATGCCATGGATCGCGAAGGCCTCTACGATGGCTGCGCCGTTGGGCGTTCCGTTCGTGATATCGGCATCATCATCATCGGCCTGCAACACATCGATCAATACATCACGAAAAGCCACTCCCTCCTGGCCATTGAAGGCTGCGGCCTGCAGACCCGGATAGGCTTCAGCGAAAAGCTGCATGGTAAGGTCCATGTCCTGGCCGAGCAACATGTACGTATCCCACCACGCCCCGGCGATGATCTCTCCATCGGCATGGGTCTCACCAACGATATGGATCGGGTACACTTTGGGATCTTCATCATAGCGGCGGATCGATGAGTTCGGATCGTCGATCATATAACCCGGCGCCAAGATCGGGTTCTCCGTGAGAGAGAAAGCCCACACATCGGCATAGCCTTCGTTCATGGCGCCGTTGTTGAACCAGTTCCCGAGGCTCTGGTAGAAGTTGTCGTTGATACCATGGCCGTATTCATGATAGACCACATCGCCGATGGAGGCCAGTGAATGACAGCCGTTGCCCTGGGAGTAGAAATTGATGGAACTACCGTCGTAATAGGCATTACAATCGCCCCCGCTAACGTCCACGTTCGTGGTCAACGCCATGTCCATCCCCGTGAAGGTGGGAAGCAGATCGTTCACCTGCTGGTGGATCTTGTTCACGAAATTGTATGCGCTGAGCTGACGCACGTTCGCCGTTCCATCAAGGCTCACGGTGTTAGATCCCTCGTTCAACGAAAGGGTGATCGAAGGGATCACATTGTTGGTGTACACGGTGGACCATCTGCCGCGTAATGGGACCTGTGCGCTCACAGGACCGGCCACCCCCGTGGAAACAAAGCCGTTCACATCAGTGTAATGGAAGCTTCCATTTATTGAGATCCGCAGATCGGGAAGACCCACGACCTCCGTGGGTGTAAGCGTGTTCACCGGGAACACCGTTCCGTTCACCTGCACATCGGCACCCACATCATCACCGCCACCATGACCGCAGGAAAGCACTTCATCCCAGCGATACCAGAGCTTGCCGGTATGCGCATCCACCCAGCAGCGGTAGCGTGATGGACGAGATCCGATCCTGGCGTTGACGAAGACCTCATGCACCAGACGGTGGTCCATCCCGGCCGCTGCCGGTACAGGCAGGATCTTCAGGACAGGGCCGGCCGTGCTGGCCTGCACACCTTCCACTCCGGCACTTGCCAGCGAGAAGGCGGCCGCACCATCTATCATCGGCGTCATATCGATCTCAATGTCATCATGTACATCGAGCGTGAAGGAGATGACCCGAAGCTGTTGATCGAGCTTCACCAGCAGATCGGTGGCGATCACAGGAAGTCCGTCATGTATCTGTGTGAAATGGATGTATGTGTGCTTGCTGGTCTGAAAAGTTCCTGCATGCGCAAGCTCCTCCATCGGCACGCCGAACAGCGAAAGATCCTCGCTCATGAACTGCAAGGCCCTATCCTCCAGCGATCCTCCGGAAGTGGAGATCGGAGGACCGAAAGCGCGATGTGGCTTCCGGCTGTGCTCATCGAATTCCACCGCCCAACCGGGATGCGCATCCTTGAAAATTTTCCATGGACCGGAATTCCTCAATTGTTCCTGCACATGCCTGTCGGCGATCTGTGGCTTGGTGATGATCTCGTTCAAATTCCAGCGGCCGTTCTGGGCAATGATGGATCCGGAGATCAACAAACATGAAAAGAGTATGGAGGTACGCATGGGGAACACGCAATGGGGACTTCGAATATCGCAAAAAAGAACGTCGATCCCTACTGCACATCCACCTTCAGGCCATCATAGGCCAGGTGGATGCCTTCCGGCAGTTCGCGTTCCACCTCTTCATGGCGGCCCATCAGGTGGCTGATATGCGTGAAGAACGTGAGCCGTGCGCCGATCCTTTGCGCGATCGCGATCGCCTCCTTCAAGTTCAGGTGGGAAATGTGTTCCTGCTGGCGCAGCGCGTTCAACACCAATACATCGGTGCCCTCGAGCTTCGCCATCTGGCGCTCATCGATCGTTTTGGCGTCAGTGATATATGCCAGGCCACCGATCCGGTAGCCGAGCACCGGCATCTGGTAATGCATCACTTCCAAAGGTGCCACATCCACATCAGCGGCCTTGAAATGCTGCCCCTCCACTTCATGCAACCTGAATTCAGGCACACCGGGATAGCGGTGCACGGCGAACGCATAATGAAAAGTGCGTTTCACCGCTTCCAGCGTGGCGGCATTCGCATGAATGTCCATTGCTCTTCCCTGGCTGAAGTTGAATGATCGCAGATCGTCCATGCCCGCTATATGGTCCATGTGTTCGTGCGTTAGCAATACGGCATCGAGATGCTTCACGTCATGGGCGAGCATCTGTTGCCGCATGTCAGGTCCGGCATCGATCAACAAACTGGCGTCACCGGCATGCACCAGGGCAGAAGTGCGCAGCCTGTTATCCTTCTCATCAGGACTTCGGCAGACGCGGCACTCGCAACCGATCACGGGCACACCCTGGCTGGTGCCGGTACCTAGAAAACGGATGCTAAGCGGCTGCATGGGCCAAATATCGTTCATGCGTTCGGGATCGAAGCCTTACCTTCGCGCTCCCGCTCTGGAGAGGTGGCAGAGTGGTCGAATGCGGCGGTCTTGAAAACCGCTTTACCTACGGGTAACGGGGGTTCGAATCCCTCCCTCTCCGCCGATCATGGGCCGTTGTCCGAAGGACAGCGGCTTTTTGTTTGCGGTTACAACTTCGGCTCCAACCACTACTTTTGCGCCGCTTTTAAAGAACCATATGGCAGGCAACAGGACCTTCACAATGATCAAACCGGAAGCGGTGGCCGCAGGCAACGCCGGGAAGATCATTGACATGATCATCAACAAAGGCTTCCGCATCATCGCGCTGAAGTACACCGCACTTTCTACCGAGGAGGCCGGCAAGTTCTACGAGGTGCACAAGGATCGCCCGTTCTATGGCGAGCTCGTGGGCTACATGGCCAGCGGCCCCATCTTCGCTGCGATCCTAGAAAAAGACAATGCCGTGGAGGATTTCCGCAAGTTGATCGGAGCAACGGATCCAGCGCAGGCCGATGATGGGACCATCCGCAAGCGCTTCGCCGAGAGCAAGGCCAAGAACGCGGTGCATGGCAGCGATAGCGATGAGAACGCCGAGATAGAAGGGAACTTCTTCTTCAGCGGAAGGGAACGGTTCTGATCGAGACCGATCTTGATGGACGGCACTACCGGAAGGTGGTGCCGTCTTTTTTACCGGTTCAACGCCCGGACCACCATTACCACGATACAGATAAGGAACATGATCAAGCTTATGCGGTTCACGCCATGCATGAAGCGCAGGCTCGGATCACGATCGCCTTTGCGGAAAAAGGTGGCCGGGGTGAGGTAATGAAGGATGCGTTGGAGGAACATCGATCGGTATTGCGTGCAGTGAAGTTACTTCCGATCAACGGAACGAGATCCGATCTACCGAATAGCGGCCGCTTCCTGTGAAGAAAAGTGTGATGAATATGATCAAAAAGATCACGGCCAGTTCCTTCTCCTTAAAGGGATCGTCGCCATGTACCATGAAAACGATCACCGCCATGCCGATGATCAGTGGAATGGTGGCCAACCTCGTCCATAGACCCAGCACCAGCAACGCACTGCATAGGAATTCGGCGACAATGATCAGTACCAGGGAGATCACCGGGCTTATTCCGAACGGATCGCTGAAGGTGTCCATCCGATCGGTAAAGTTCATGACCTTGGGAAGGCCATGCAGCCAGAACATGCTACCGCCTGCGCCAACGCGCAGGAAGAGATAGCCCAGATCTTCGTTCACAGGCTCGCTGTTGAGCAACATGTCTTGTGGAATGTGAGGCGAAGTTCGAACGTTCCTCAGCGCACCCGGCCTCGCAGTTCCATGAGTTATCCACCATCTGTTCTGCAACATTCCGATCCGCAGGCCGTAAGAACGGCGCATGAAGGCGACCATCGCGATCATTTCCGGTCTGTTCACCCTGCACAGCCTTGCGCAGGAGGAGACCGCAGCCATGAGCCGTTCATTGAACAATTCCAAGGTTACTTCCAACGATGCCGCATCCGCAGGAGTTTCCGGGTTGGAGGCCGCACGCGTGCTCTTCACGGCCGGTGATCATCAAGGAGCGGTGGAAGTCTACAACGAACTTATCGAGCGCGATCCGAGGAATGCCGCTGCTTTATGGGCACGTTCAGAGAGCTACGTACAATTGGGAGAACAACACCGGGCTGAGACCGATCTGTGGAATATTCTTGGCATCCATCAACGCGGTGCGTATGCTGAACGGGCTTTCTTGAAGCTAGGCGAGCATTCCATGGCCAACAATGATCCACGCAGTGCGGAGATCTTCTTCGATCGATATGTGCGTATAGCGCCTGAAGAACCACAGGCATGGTGCAAACGTGGCATCGCCCGAATGGCCCTGCATCAGGATGAAGAAGCGCTCGATGATCTGCAACAGGCTATCGCACTTGACCCTTACCTCGATCTGGCCCATGTGAACAAGGCACTGGTACTGTTACGTATGGGTTTCCGCCAGGAAGGTTGCGCAGCCCTGCAACTGGCACATGACCTAGGAGACCTTTCCACAGAAGAGATGTTATTGATCCATTGCGATCGGTAGCGGATCGCCATCCACCATTGCCTGATATTTTCGCCCCATGTGGGCGCACTTCGATGTCTGGCTGTTGTTGGCCGGGTTGGGGATCTTCCTCTTCGGCATCCGCCTGATCGAGGATTCCATTGCCAAACTTGGCGGCCGCAGTTTCAAACGGCTCGTTCGTGTAGGTACCAGCACCCGGGCCAAGGCGATCTTTACCGGTACCGCTGCCACGGCCATTCTTCAAAGCAGTTCAGCGGTAACGCTCATGGCGCTCGCTTTCGTGGGTGCAGGCCTAGTCTCGCTTCAGAACGGTATCGGCATCGTGCTCGGCAGCAACATCGGTACCACCACCACCAGTTGGATCGTGGCCACGCTCGGATTCAAGCTGGACATTTCGCAGATCGCATTACCGATGATCGGCATCGGTGGGTCCATGCTCATCTTCCTGGGTTCCTCCGTTCGTTTCAGCCAGATCAGCCATTTATTGGTAGGCATCGGTTTCCTTTTTCTAGGGCTGGACCAGATGAAGGACAGCGTATCCGGATTCGCCGCACATGTGGACCCGTTGATGCTGGTGAATGCACGACCGTGGGCGTTCGTGGTCATGGGCGTGGTACTTACGGCGATCATGCAAAGTTCATCGGCCATGATGGCGATCTTGCTTACAGCGTTGTATGCGAACATATTTGATCTTCGGGAAGGTGCTTATGCGGTCATTGGCACCAACATCGGTACCACCTTCACCATTTTCCTGGGAGCCATCGGTGGCAACGTGGTGAAAAAACGGCTGGCCTGGACCCATCTACTCTTCAATCTTTTCGCAGGTGTATTGGCCGTACTGGGAATGGACTTTTACCTCCTGCTTATCGAAAGTACCATGGGGGCCGGCAAAGATCCCATGATGGCCCTTGCCTTGTTCCATACCCTGTTCAATCTCGCCGGAGTACTTCTGTTCCTGCCGCTCATTGGGCACTTCTCAGTATTAATGGAAAGGTTCATCCCTGACAAGGTCGAACATCGTACGGTCTTCATTACACATACCGACGCACGGATCCCGGAAGCTGCCGTCGCAAGCGTGCAAAAGGAAGTCCATCGCCTGTTGGAAGAGACCCTGATCTTTCACCTCATATCGTTGGATATCGATCCCAGGCTTGTACTCCCGGCACGGCGTGTTGAAAACCTCAACTACCAGGATCGGTACCAGCGATTGAAGGAATTGCAGGCAGAGATAATCTCTTTCGTTACCGAGGTGGAACGGCATGAATTAACGGAGACCGAATCGAAAGAGTTGAACAAGGCCATTCACTCGGCCCGCCTTGCATTGTATTCGGCCAAATCACTGAAGGATGTGAAGGCGAACATGGAATCCTTTCAGGATGGTACGGACTTTCTGGACCGTTACCACGCTTCTTTGCGCAAACGTGTCATTGGTACGAATGCGAACCTCGCCCGCTTCATGGAGGATGCCACATTGAAAGTTACCACAGTGGAATTGGCGGCGCTGCTAAGGAAACTTGAACATGACGACCAGCAGGGCATGATCGATCTCACCACGGCCGCACGCAACGGCGAACTGAAACCGATCGACCTTAGCACAACGTTCCTGGTGAACCGGGCCATCTACCGCAGCGGATATGATCTTGTGCTGGCCGTGGCCGAACTCATCCTGCCCCAGCAGGAATATCATACACTGGAAAAGGTGCTCGAGGTGGAAGAGTCCATGGGACCTCTGAATGCCGGATGATCATTCATCCCGTACGACCGGTTTCACCTACCTTTGCCGCCCTTCTGACAGACCCGATCGTATGGGCCTGCGGATGAAGTAGATGAACATAAAGGTCACCCTTCCGGACGGAACTGTCCGGGAATATCAACAAGGAGCCACCGCCCTGGATGTCGCAAAGAGCATCAGCGAAGGCCTTGCCCGCAACGTTCTATCGGCCAAAGTGAACGGCCAAGTGGTGGATGCTACACGCCCGCTGCCCGGCGACTGCACCCTGCAACTGCTCACCTGGAACGATGCTGATGGGAAGAACACCATGTGGCACAGCAGCGCTCACCTGATGGCAGAAGCGTTGGAAGCCCTTTACCCAGGCGTGAAATTCGGGATCGGTCCGCCGATCGAGAACGGGTTCTACTACGATGTTGACTTGGGCGACCGATCGATCGGTGAAGGTGAATTCGCTGCGATCGAGACCAAAATGAAGGAGCTGGCCGGCCGCAAGAGCACCTACGAGCGCAAGGAAGTGCCGAAGGCTGAAGCGATCGCGTACTTCAAGGAAAAGGGCGATGAGTATAAGCTCGAACTGCTGGAAGGGCTGAACGATGGCGAGATCACTTTCTACACGCAGGGCAATTTCACCGATCTGTGCCGCGGTCCGCACATCCCGGACACATCCTTCATAAAGGCAGCAAAGATCATGAGCGTGGCCGGGGCTTACTGGCGCGGCGATGAGAAGCGCAAGCAGCTCACCCGGCTCTACGGCATCACCTTCCCGAAACAGAAGGAGCTGGACGAGTACCTGGTGCTTCTGGAAGAGGCCAAAAAGCGCGATCACCGGAAGATCGGCAAGGAGCTCGATCTGTTCACCTTCAGTGAGAAGGTAGGTCCGGGCCTGCCGCTCTGGTTGCCGAAAGGCGCTGCGTTGCGTGAGCGGCTGATCAGCTTCATGAAGACCGCGCAGGAAAAGGCCGGTTACGTGCAGGTGGCCACGCCACACATAGCGCACAAGGACCTGTACGTCACCAGCGGTCACTACGAGAAGTACGGAAAGGACAGTTTTCAAGCTATCCATACCCCGAACGAGGGCGAGGAATTCCTGCTGAAGCCGATGAACTGCCCGCACCATTGCGAGATATTCAAGAGCCGGCCGCGCAGCTACAAGGACCTACCGATCCGTTATGCGGAATTCGGCACCGTTTACCGCTACGAACAGAGCGGTGAACTGCACGGGTTGACACGTGTTCGTGGCTTTACGCAGGATGATGCCCACCTCTTCTGCCGCCCCGATCAGGTGAAGGAAGAGTTCATCAAGGTGATCGACCTGGTCCTTAAGGTCTTCAAGGCCTTGGACCTGAACGAGTACGAGGCCCAGATCAGTTTGCGTGACAAAGAGGATCGCGCCAAGTACATCGGCAGCGAAGAGAATTGGGAGAAGGCCGAACAGGCGATCATTGATGCGGCCGCTGACAAAGGCTTGAAGACCTTCATCGAGTACGGCGAAGCGGCATTCTACGGCCCGAAACTCGACTTCATGGTGAAGGATGCGTTGGGCCGCCGCTGGCAGTTGGGCACGATCCAAGTGGACTACAATCTGCCGGAACGTTTCGAACTGGAATATGTCGGCAGCGACAACGCGAAACACCGGCCAGTGATGATCCACCGGGCACCTTTTGGAAGCCTCGAAAGGTTCGTTGCCGTCGTGATAGAACACACTGCAGGAAGGTTCCCCCTCTGGCTCACCCCGGAGCAGGCCATCCTTCTGCCGATCAGCGACAAATACATCGAAGTGGCCAACAATGTCGCCGAAGTGCTCAAGAATTCCGATATTCGCGCCTCCGTTGACGAAAGGAGCGAGAAAATAGGCCGCAAGATCCGCGATGCGGAGATGGCCAAATTCCCGTTCATGCTCATCATCGGTGAGAAAGAAGCCGCTGAAGGCACCGTTTCCGTAAGGGAACATGGCAAGGGAGACCTTGGCACCATGAACCCGCCACAGTTCGCCGCGTTGGTGAACGATCGGATAGCGGAGCTTTTGGGCGGCTTATGAAGTGTAACGATAAGTAGAACGAACAAACAGTAAGTGGCAGGTCCTCCGTTCAATCGTCCTAGTGGTCCACGCCCCGGTGGTGGTGGCCGACGTCCTTTCCGCGGTCGTGTGATCAAGGAAGATCCCCACCGGATCAACAACAAGATCTATGGTGTGAACGAGGTGCGCGTGGTGGGTGAGAACATCGAACAAGGCGTATATCCGTTCAGCCAGGCGTTGCGCATGGCCGAAGACCTGGGACTGGACCTGGTGGAGATCAGCCCAACGGCAGTGCCGCCGGTGTGCAGGATCACCGATTACAAGAAGTTCCTCTACGATCTGAAGAAGAAGCAGAAGGAGATCAAGGCCAAGGCGCAGACCGTGGAATTGAAGGAGATCCGCTTCGGGCCGAACACCGATGAACATGATCTGATGTTCAAGACCAAGCATGCCCGGAAATTCCTGGAGGAAGGTCACAAGGTGAAGGCCTTCGTGTTCTTCCGCGGAAGGAGCATCGTGTTCAAGGAGCGTGGAGAGATCCTGTTGCTGAAGTTCGCACAGGAATTGGAGGATGTAGGGTTGGTGGAGAGCATGCCGAAGCTGGAAGGCAAACGCATGATCATGTTCATGATCCCGAAGAAGAAGAAATGATAGAGGATCGATCCATGGATCGACACAGGAAAGGAAAGAAGTCCATTAAGAAGAAGAGGCCATGCCAAAGATGAAGACCAAGTCCGGCGCCAAAAAGCGGTTCAAGCTTACGGGTACCGGCAAGATCAAACGCAAACATGCGTTCAAGAACCACATCCTCACCAAGAAGGAGACCAAGCGCAAGCGCAACCTCCAGAAGATGGGCCTCGTCCACAAAGCGGATGAGAAGAACATCCTCGAACTCCTGAAGTGATGATGCAGCCGCTCCCGAGCTCCATCGGGAGACCCGAAGCCACCGGGGATAACAGGTAGCGTTGACCAGGACGTGCAGCACCAAAGACCGGCCCAAGCCGACGCTCACGCCCAAAAACGAGAAGTACGATGCCACGCAGTAAGAACAAAGTAGCAAGCCGCGCAAGGAGGAAGAAGATCCTTGATATGGCCAAAGGCAGCTTCGGCCGCCGCAAGAACGTTTACACCGTTGCCAAGAACAGCGTTGAGAAAGGCCTCTCTCACGCCTATGATGGCCGTAAACTGAAGAAGCGCGATTTCCGCTCCTTGTGGATCCAGAGGATCAATGCCGCCTGTCGCCTCAATGGCACAAGCTACAGCGTATTCATGAACGGTCTGAAGAAGGCCAACATCGACCTGGACCGCAAGGCACTGGCCGAGATCGCCTTCAATGACGCCGAAGCATTCAAGGCGATCGTTGCCAAGGTGAAATAAGAGCAGGACCAATTAGAAAAAAGGGGCCGAATGCGGCCCCTTTTTTTATTCCTTCACATCGTTCTCGCGTAGCCATGTCTCCCAATCATCGCGGCTGCTGCGTGCCTCGGTGCGCAGGTTTATCCAGTTGTCCTCCGGCGAAGTGTTAAGGTCAACATACGTACGGTCAAGTCGCTCGAGGCCTTGTGCGAGTGTTGCAGCCCGCGATGTATTCCGTTCGCGCTCATCTGCCGTAAGAGAGCCATCATTCAATCGTGCACGTACCGCGTCCAGTTCGCGCGTGAGCCGATCGCGCATGCGTTGAAGATCGTCCAAGGTCTCGCGCCGCTCATCAGCAACACTGCGATCGGCATCGATGTCCACTTCAACTCGATCGGCATTGTTCATGTCCACATCACCATCGTCGCTATCACAACTGCTCAGCACGATCGGAACGATCGCGAGTATCAAAAAATGTTTGGGGATATTCATGGTCAGGATCATGTGGGTGAATGCATCCGCTTACATGACTCGAATATAGTGTGATGTCGATCGCTTGATGGCTCCGGAACTTGTGTTCAACTCAACATTGCATGGGACGATGATCATGGTGATACCCAGAGTTACTTTCGCGACAGGATGCGTATTCTCCCATTGCCATTGCTATTGCTGGTATTCCCGGCCCATGCACAACCTCCAGCAGGCTACTATGATCCCGCGGAAGGTCTTTCCGGAGAAGCACTGCGACAAGCGTTGTATTCGATCATCAGTGACCATACTGTGATCCAGAACAATCAATTGTGGCAGGCGTTCGCCATTACCGATCAGAAGCCTGATGGCACCGTGTGGGACATCTATTCAGATCTGCCATCCGGCACTCCGCCATATGTTTTCGAGTTCGTGGAGGATCAATGCGGCACGTATAACAGTGAGAGCGATTGCTTCAATCGGGAACACTCCTTCCCTCAGAGTTGGTTCAATGATGCAGCGCCCATGTCCACGGACCTGTTCCATATCTATCCGACGGACGCCTGGGTGAACCAGCAACGAGGCAACCTGCCATATGGCACCGTTTCCAATGCCGGTTGGACAAGCCAGAATGGAAGCAAGCGTGGCGAATGCAGCTGGCCAGGATGCAGCGGTACCGTTTTCGAACCCATAAACGCGTACAAGGGAGATCTTGCGCGCAGCTATTTCTATATGCTCACGCGTTACCTGCCGGAGCTTTCATCATGGAACACTCCGATGATGCAGGGCGCCGACTTTTCCGGATGGGCTGAAAGTCTTCTGCTTGCGTGGCATGTTGCCGATCCTGTGAGCGAAAAAGAGATCGATCGTAACAATGCTGTCTTCGGTCTTCAGGAAAATCGGAACCCGTTCATAGATCGGCCCGAATGGGCACATTACGTCTGGGGGCCTACAGCATCGATCGGCACATCCCGCTTCACCGATCTGAGGATCTGGTATTCAGAGGGAGCGATCAATTTCACACAGGCGGATATAGTCTTTCAATACGTCACTATAACCGATGCTACAGGTCGTATTTTGTTGAATGACAATATCCGTTCGAGAACATCGATCCCCGTCGATCTGCCGGAAGGCATTTATCTGGCCCGATTCCGATCGGGTGATCGGCAGCAAGTGCTCCGGTTCGTCCGCTGATCAACGAAGCTTTCCGGCAATGTGACCTGTGGTCCATGCAGCCTGGAAGTTGAACCCGCCTGTAATGCCATCGATGTCCATGACTTCACCGGCGAAGTACATTCCGGGTACTTTTCTGCTCTGCATGGTAAAGGGATCCACATCATCAAGGGAGACACCACCGGCGGTGACGAATTCCTCCTTGAAGGTCGTCTTGCCTTGCACTTCATAACGGTCGTTCGTCAACAGATCGATCAAACGGTCCCTGTCCTTTCGGCCCACCTCAGCAAGCTTCTTCTCCAGGGGAATGCCGGCTTTCATCACCAGGAACTGCCAGAGTCGTTTTGGGAGGCCGAAGAGATCGAGGTTGATCATCTGCTTTCTACCGGAGACCGGTTCCTCCTGCTTGAACATCTTGCGGATCTCATCCTCGCTCCTTCCGCCAAGCCAGTTCAATTGAAGGGTGAACAAGTAGTTCTTCAAATGGACCATGCGGGCACCCCAGGCGCTCAACTTAAGGATCGCAGGGCCGCTCATTCCCCAATGGGTGATCAACACTGGCCCATGGATCTCCAGGTCCGTTCCGATGATGCGTGCGCGAACGGGATCGGCCACAATGCCCATCAACTCGCGGATCGGTTCGCCGGGCATATTGAACGTGAAGAGCGATGGGACAGGCGGTATGATCGCATGACCCAGCTCCGCCAGCCATTCAAATGACTCCGGTCGGGGATCGCCTCCAGTGGCGATGATCACCTTATCGGTCAAGATGGCAACACCGGTCGAAGTCTTCATCTTGAACTTGCGCCCATCAGCTTCGATCGCAATGATGTTCGATCGGTCCTCGATCCGGATCGCGGCTTCGCTGGCAGCCCCTATCAGACGATCGATGATGGTCTCGGAGCGATCGGTGGTCGGGAACATACGGCCATCGGCTTCGGTCTTGAACTGTACTCCCCTGCGCTCGAACCAGGCGATCGTATCCCTTACGCTGAATTGCTCGAACGCCTTTCGCAGGAACGGCCCACCACGCGGATAGTGTTTCGAGAGTTTCCGAATTTCGAAGCAATGATGTGTCACATTGCATCTGCCGCCACCGCTGATGCGAACCTTGTTCAGGAGCTTGCCGCCCTTCTCATGAATGGTGACCTCCGCCTCTGGATGGTGTTCCTTTACGCTGATGGCAGCGAAGAAACCTGCCGCGCCACCACCGATCACTGCGACTTTCACGTCTTGATCTCTAGGTTTGAACGGGTCACTTCAAGATGACGAATCTCGCCGTAAGGTTCTCGCTGGTCCGCAACAGATAGGTCCCATTCGCAAGAGCTCCCACATCGATCATGTTCTTCCCTGTACTCAACCTCATTGAGGTCAACGATCTGCCTTCCATATCGAACAAGTGAGCGGTGGTCGTATGTTCAGTGAGGACAAAGATCCTATCCGCAGCCAATGATGGGAATACCTGCAATGGCTTTATTTCCAGATCGGACTCTTCCACCTCGGATACGATCATACCGCAATAGGCATCCTCTTCACAAACGAGCGCTGCATTGAATTCTACAACATGATCCAGCGCACCGAATGGATCGGTAAGCAGATAACCGACATGTGTGCCGGCGATGTAGGTAAGGAGGCAATGTTCGATCCCGGCATTCTCCATCCGCAGGTGAATGTCATGAGATCCCGAAGCCATCAGACCTGCCGGAATACCGTTCACAGTGACAGGAGCGGTGAGGTACGGTACTATCGGATCGCCGTTCTCATGAACGCTTACCAAAGGCGGATCTCCCGCATCGATCCACGAAGTATCTGCGATGGCACCGCTGTAATTGAAGCAACCGAGAACGGAACTGGAATAACCTTCATTGCCGCTATTGCCTTCCACACCACCGATCTGTTCAGCGATGGGTGCGAGCAAATCCGGCATCTCACCTTCATCATCCAGATAGGTGGCATGCAGTGCCGAGATGGCGCCTGCGGAAACACCTCCGATCAATATGCGGCTGGTGTCTATGCGATACGGATCGGCCAGTTCGGCTACCGATCGGCGCAGATATCGGACGCAGGCCTTCATGTCATGAGTTCCACGCATCACTGCTTCCATGGTATTGAATGCGGTAATGGTGAACTGGCCAACGCGATAATCAGGCGCAACGGCGACGTAACCCCGCTTGGCGAACTCACGGCAAAGCAATTCAACATCTCCCCGCCCACCAGCAACGAAAGATCCTCCGAAGGCGACGATGGCCACCGGCCTGTCATCCAATGGATCGCCCTGCGGTTCATAAACATCCATGTACAGCACCTGCGGTGAGCCGTTCACACCGATGTTGCTTCCGAATGGGACGGCCGACGTCTTGACGACATTGCTGAAGATCGGCATGATGTAGCGGCCGCCGGCACAATCCTGCGACATGCCACTGACAGCAAATGCGATGGATGACGAAAGTAGAAGAGGCCTTAACATGGAACGATCCGATCTGAAAGGTACGACCTCGCGTATGAACCCGCGCCATTCCTGGGTTGCGCGTTTCTGGCATACAGTTCGCCAAGGCGCATTCACCAAGCATTCGAACCATGAAAAAGCTCATACTTGCGATAGCGCTGATCGGTGCGATCGGAACAGCGAAGGCTCAATTCCAGGTGAATCCACAATTCGGTATCACCTATCAACAGATGACAGACCCGAACGTTGCGGGACTGGAATACCGTGCGGCAATGGGATGGCAGTTCGGTGCCGACATGCGCTTTGGTGATCGGATCTATTTCCAGCCAGGTGCATTTTACGGACGTAACGCCACCATGATGAAACAGACTTTCAGCGATACGCTCTCCGTGGAGGATGATCTGGTGCGCACGAACCTGAAACTTCGCGGAATGGTCGGTTATCGCGTACTGGATACCTATCAGTTCGATATCCGTGTGGCCATGGGACCCAGCTATGATGTGCTGCTCAGCGTGGACAACAGGCATGATCGGATCGCGTACGACCGTGGAGACTTCCGCAATGGTTCATTGAACTGGGATGCTTCGATCGGATTCGACATGGGGTATTTCACCTTGGAACCCAGCGCGAGCTTCGGCCTGAGCAAGGTCTTTACTGATGCGCATACCGTGAACGACCTTTCCACCAGGTTCATAACCTATGCAGTGACCGTAGGGATCAATCTTGGAAATGATGATTGATCCTTAAGAAAAGGAGACGAAAAAGCCCGGCCAAGGCCGGGCTTTTTCTTTCAGACTTCTTTGGAATGGCCTACCGTTCCACGGGCATGCCTGCTTCCTTCCATGCCTTTATCCCATCTTCCAGGTCCTGCACGCGATAACCCCTGTCCTGGAGATATTCACGGGCCTGGTCACTGCGGCCACCGATGCCACAATACAAGAGAAGGTGTTTGGAGCTATCGAGCTTTGCGAATTGTTCCTCGTAGTTCGGCGCGGTCCAATCCACGTTGATGCTGCCGGCGATATGGCCGCTCTTGTATTCCTGCGGTGTGCGCACATCAATGAGAAGGACATCCGGAGCTTTCATGGCCTCCTTGAATTCCTGCACCGAGAGTACGTGCTTCTCACTGGATGAACGGGACTGGGAGCATGATGCAGTGGAAATGAGCGATCCCACGAAAAGTGCGGCAATTAGCTTATACATGCTGCAATTTACACACCCGGTGTTCGACCCGGAAATGACCGTGATCACCGATGCCGGGAACTTTTCACGCATTCCGGCGTATACCGGTGCGAAGACTGCTTCAAATGCGCGCTACTCTCCTCATCTCCTGCCTGTTCTTGATCCTTGTCTCAAAGGCGCAGACCGATGAAATGATCGCATACGTACCCGCAAAGGCACCTTCCCGTACTGCGGACAATACGAAGATCACTTTCCTCGATCCTGTTGTCCCAGGAGTACTGGAATTGTCATTGCCCGATGGGACCAGGCGGGTGGACTTATTGAACGCACGCGGAAAGGTTAAGGCCACCCATGAGGGCAGCTCCATGCAACAGATCGATCTTCGGAAGCTGCGTCGCGGTACCTGGACCCTTCGCGCTCATACACGTTCAGGAATGATGGTTCGGCGATTCCTTGTGCTCGGTCACGGGCAGGTGGTGTGGCAACTGCCGCCCGCTCCACGCCGCCGTTGATCAACGCTGTATTCTCAATCCTTTGGAGCCCAGCCTGCTCACGCCTTCAGCAGCAGCGGTCAGGTCTGGCCGAAGTGCAAGACTTCGCTTGAAATCAAGGTATGCACTGTCCAGCTTGCCCGCTCGTTCATAGGCCAGGCCACGATTGAAATAGGCTTCTGTGAACATCGGGACCCTGTTGATCGCCTGGGAGAAATGTTCCTGCGCAGTGGCCGGGTCATTCAAATGCTCCAAGTGGATGTAACCTGAATTGTACCATGCCTGCGCATTGCGCGGGTCTATCTGCTTTATCCGATCATAACACTTCAAGGCGAGACTGTCCATGCCATTTTCCTGGGCGAACATGCCGAGTGCATACAAAGTCTCGGTGCGATCGGGCCTCAATTCCAATGCGGAATTGTAATACTGCATGGCCAATGGATCGCGCTTCACTGCATGAAGGACCCCGAGCTGCTCATAGGCAAGGTACATGGCCGGATCCTGTTCAATGGCTGTACGGAAACTGCTTACGGCGAGTGCGGTATCACCGGCTTCCATGTGGATATAACCCTTGAGATAGTAACCGCGTGCATTCTGCTGATCGATGCGTAGTGCATCATTGGCCCAACCCATGGCCTCCTTATGATGGCGCTGGAGCAATTCCATCTCGGCCATTTTCAATCGAGGTTCGGTGGCCTTCTGATCCAACATGGCCGCTTTACGAAAATGCTTCTCTGCATCGTACAACCTCACTTTGCGGAAATACAGATCGCCGATGCCGATATGCAGTGCGGCGCTGGTACTGTCCAATGCCAGGGCCCGCTTCCAGTCGTTCAATGCCAGGTCCACACTGTCACGCTGCTCGTTCAATCGTGCACGTTCGGCATAGAGGCTGGCATTGGCAGGTGAAGCAATGATCCGCTGCTCCACTTCTGCCATCGCTGGATCGGTAGATGTCGCCAAGTGTTGAACACCACCGTTCTGATCTTCATTGCAGGCAAAGAGCCACAATGAGAGGAAGATCGATAAGATGCGCGAAGCTTTATGGAACATGCGGTGCAAAGCGAAGGCCCCGGCGCACTCCTCGCCAGGGCCCTCAAAAGTAGCGGGTGACAATGATCAGGCGTTCACCGGTACTCCCGTGTTCGCCACCGCTTCCTTGATCTTGTTCTCAAGTTCTTCGCAAAGTTCCTCGTTATCCTCCAGCAGTTGGCGCACCATGTCACGGCCCTGGCCGAGCTTGTTGTCCATGTAGCTGAACCAGCTTCCGCTCTTCTTGATGATGTTCATCTCCACGCCCATGTCGATGATCTCACCGGTCTTGCTCACGCCTTTGCCGAACATGATGTCGAACTCGGCCTTCTTGAACGGTGGGGCCACCTTGTTCTTCACCACTTTCACCTTGGTGCGATTGCCGATCGCGTTCTCTCCATCCTTGATCTGGGTGGCGCGACGGATATCCAGGCGGATCGTGGAATAGAATTTCAGGGCATTACCACCGGTGGTCGTTTCCGGATTGCCGAACATCACACCGATCTTTTCACGCAATTGGTTGATGAAGATGCAGCAGCAACCGGTCTTGCTGATGGTTCCTGTGAGCTTTCGCAAGGCCTTGCTCATCAGTCGCGCCTGCATGCCTACGGCGCTGTCGCCCATCTCTCCTTCTATCTCGGCACGTGGCGTAAGTGCCGCCACGCTATCCACCACCAGCAGATCGATCGCGCCGGAGCGGATCAGGTTGTCGGCGATCTCGAGCGCCTGCTCACCGTTGTCGGGTTGGCTGATCAACAGGTTCTCGGTATCAACACCAAGTGCTTCGGCATAGAACCGATCGAAGGCATGTTCGGCATCGATGATGGCTGCGATGCCGCCACGCTTCTGCGCTTCGGCGATCGCATGGATCGCAAGCGTTGTCTTACCAGAAGATTCCGGACCGTAGATCTCGATAATACGGCCTTTCGGATAACCACCAACGCCAAGCGCCAGATCAAGCCCGATGCTTCCGCTCGGGATCACTTCGACCTGTTCAACGGCATCGTCGCCGAGTTTCATGATGGCGCCTTTCCCGAAGGTCTTCTCCATCTTGTCCATTGTAAGTTGAAGCGCCTTCAGCTTGTCCTTGTTGATCTCTGCCATTGGTGGTTCGTGTTGTGTTGTTCTTGTTCGATCGTCAATTGCCCTGGAGCACCTGCGTCGCATGCTCTTTCGTGTTCACATCGCGGATGATCCGTTCGATCCTTCCGTTCTCATTGAGCAAGAAAGTGGTGCGGATGATGCCTTCGAAGGAGATCCCCATGAATTTCTTCTGTCCCCAGACGCCATACGAATTGATGGTGCGCCGATCGGGATCGGAGAGCAGGCGGAAGGGCAGATCGTACTTCGCGATGAAGTTACGGTGCTTGCGCTGTGAATCCGCGCTTACGCCGAGCACTTCATAACCGGCATCCAGAAGCTCATCATGCTCATCACGCAGACTGCAGGCCTGCGCGGTGCAACCGGGCGTATTGTCCTTCGGATAGAAGAATAGCACGAGCTTCTTTCCCGCATAGTCGCGAAGGGAAACAGGCTTTCCATCCTGATCCAGGCCGGACAATTCCGGCGCCTTATCCCCTTCCTTGAGCATCCTGGCGGCTTGACGGGTTTTCTGTCGATTAACTGACGCACAATTAACCACAGCCATTCCAGATCGCCAAATTTTCTGTCGGGAAAAGTTTTGAACGATCGCAGTAATGATCCGGATCGGAACGAGATCGAAGGAATGATCGTTCACGAAGAATAGTGAAGGAGTGACCTTTCCACCCCGCCAAGGGA
>JAEZAU010000020.1 GCA_023430325.1 Bacteroidota bacterium
GTGTTTCGGCGCATGCCCTACGTACGAATTGCTGATCTACAAAAGCGGCTATGCCACCTATCACGGCAAACAGAACGTGGATCGCATCGGCCATTACACCACGCGTGTTCCGCAGGAGACTATCGATAAACTGATCAAGGAGGCTGATGCAAAAGGCTTCTTTGAAATGAAGCCGGAATACGATCGCCCGGTCACCGATCTCCCCAGCACCATCATCTCGATCCAACGGAATGGAGATACCAAGCAGGTAAAAGGCCGCGTTGATATTCCGCAAGCCTTCAAGGATCTCGCGGCATATGCAGAAGATGTGCTCTTCGCCTTGCCTTGGCAGCCTGCTCCTGGCCACCAGGAACATTAGCCGTTCATCACACCCTGCGCTGAACATCCCCCGCAAATGGCCGCCATTAAGCCATTTGGGCTAACTTTGGCGCCCATTTCAACCGAACCAAAACGGAAATAATGAAGCGTTCCCTTTCGCTGTTCATCGCAGCATTCGTCCTCCTAGCAGCAAACGCCCATGAAGGCATGTGGCTCTTGAACAAACTGAAGCAGGTGAACGAAGCCGAGATGCAGAAGCTCGGTTTCAAGCTTACCGCCGAGGACATCTACTCGATCAACAAGAGCGGTCTCAAGGATGCCGTGGTACGTCTTGGTGGTGGCTTCTGCTCGGGTGAAATGGTGAGCGCCGAAGGCCTCTTCCTTACCAACCATCACTGTGGCTATGATGCCGTTCAGAGCTTGAGCAGCGTAGAGAACGATTACCTCACCAACGGTTTCTGGGCCATGGACCGCAAGCAGGAACTTCCTGCAGGGTTCGAAGTGAGCTTTCTTCAAAAGATCGAGGACATCACCGAAAAAGTGACGGCCGAGCTGGCGCCGAACATGAGCCGTGAGGAGCGTGATGCGAAGATCCAGGAGATCGGTGCCAGGATGAAGATGGAAGGTTCACAAGGTAAAGGCATCACTGTCGATTTCAAGACGATGTTCGAAGGCAACGAGTTCTATCTCTTCACCTACAAGAGCTATCCTGATGTTCGCCTGGTGGGTACGCCTCCAAG
The DNA here is from genome assembly GCA_023430325.1 of Bacteroidota bacterium. Lineage (GTDB taxonomy): Bacteria > Bacteroidota > Bacteroidia > Flavobacteriales_F > PHOS-HE28 > PHOS-HE28. The sequence goes on from JAEZAU010000020.1 coordinate 1,059, forward strand.
TGCGATCGGAAAGTTCGGTGGGGATACCGACAACTGGATGTGGCCCCGCCATACCGGCGATTTCAGCCTTTTCCGTGTGTACAGCGGCCCCGATGGCGAACCTGCGGAATACAATGAAGCGAACATCCCCTTCAAGCCGGCACACCATTTCCCGGTGAGCCTTCAAGGTGTGAAAGAAGGCGACTTTGCGATGGTGATGGGTTATCCCGGTAGCACCGATCGGTTCCTGAGCAGCCAGGGTGTGAAGCTCGCGCTGGATGTGGAGCAGCCAAGCCGTGTGAAGATCCGTCGTGAGAAACTCGACATCTACGAGGAGTTCATGGCGCAGGACAATGCCACCCGGTTGAAATACGCCGCGAAGCATGCGCAAGTGAGCAATTACTGGAAATATTTCATCGGTCAGCAGCGCGGTCTGAAACGACTGAACGTATATGACAAGAAGAAGAAGCAGGAAGATGAATTGATGGCCTGGGTGAATGCCGATGCATCCCGGAAACAGAAGTATGGGAATATCATCACCCTGTTAGAGAACGGCTATAACGAGCGCGCCAAATTCGAGAAAGCGAACACCTACATGCAGGAGGCGGCATTCGGAAGCGAAATGATAATCATGGGCTTCCGCAGCTTCGGTCTGTTGAACCAACTGCGTACCGACGCGAAGGCTTCGGACAAGATCGCAGCGAATGTTGCACGCATCCAGGCGGCTGCCGATGAGTTCTTCAAGGATTATCATGCTCCTACCGATCAAAAGGTGACCGCCGCGATGTTCCGCATGATGTGGAACGATGTGGAGCATGACCTTCTTCCCGATGTGATGAAGACGATCCAGAGCAAATACAAGGGCGACTTCGATGCGTGGGCGAAAGCGGTGTTCAGCACCAGCATTCTCACCGATCGCAAACGTCTGGACGCATTCCTGGCAAAACCCACGTTGAAGGCGATGGAGAAAGACCTTGGCGTGCAAGCCATGGAAAGCTGCCTTAACCACTACCGGAACATCCTCGGACCTGCGATCGATGCCAGTCAGGGGGATATTGAAGAAGGCTACCGCTTGATGGTAGCGGCCATGCGTGAAAAGGACCCGAACAAGAGTTGGTACCCTAACGCGAACAGCACCATGCGCCTCACCTATGGACAGGTCGGCAGCTATTATCCGGCCGATGGGGTGTTCTATGACTTCGAGACCACCCATAACGGGATCCTGGAAAAAGAGGATAATACCCATCCAGAGTTCATCGTACCAGAGCGTCAACGTGAGCTTATCGACAAGAAGGAGTTCGGCCGTTATGCGAACGAAAAAGGCGATCTGATCCTCTGCTTCATCAGCAACAACGACATCACCGGCGGTAACAGCGGAAGCCCGGTGATCAACGGCAATGGCGAATTGATCGGGATCGCTTTCGATGGCAACTGGGAGGCGATGAGCGGCGATATCGCGTTCGAGCCAGAACTCCAGCGTACCATCAGCGTGGACATCCGCTATGTGCTCTGGACCATCGACAAATTCGCGAACGCCGGACATTTGGTGAACGAGATGACGGTAGTGGAACGCAAGACCGAGGAGAAGAGCGAGGCTTCGGCCACTCCGGTGACACAACCTGGGGCACCTGCCACACCGGTACGGCAGTGATCCGCTGAAGGATCTCTTGAAAGCGGCGGGCAGTGCCCGCCGCTTTCATTTTGGATCGA
>JAEZAU010000027.1 GCA_023430325.1 Bacteroidota bacterium
TCAAGCTCCCCTGGAGACATCTGGTTCAATGGATATTTCCAGAATGATACGATCAGAGTTGCTACGGATTCGTTGGTGCAGTACGATGGATCATGGACGTTCCCTTACCACATCAACGTGACCTATACCTGGGGGTGTGGCCTTGATCCGAGTGAACCTGTGGATACGATATTTGCGGATCAGTTCCATCCCTTCCTGTATTCCAACGGCCAGTCGATCGATACCACCGCATATCAGGATGTGGGTGGTTTTTCAGATAGTTTCAGATCCAACTGGACCACCATGGGCAGCCCGTTGAATGATTCAACATTCTACCAAGGGGAATTCGACTATTTGAACAACTGCTTCGATCTCAATACCGTTGACCCGTTCTATGTCGCTTTCAGGATGAACGTCAACGGTACCGTTCGCAAAGGTTGGGTGAAGCTGCAACCGATCACGGTCTGGGGGGTCGGAGTGGACCATGTGGCGCTCGAGCCATAGATCGGAGCAGACGTTCTAATATCTTCCTGCCGTGCCGATCACCATTGAAGTGGTCATGATCCGAAGCCGTACTTGAACATCGGGGAGCATGATCACTTCCTACTGATCCGTTCATGGATGTTCACCACTTCCATCAATGCCGCGCTGCCGTACCATGGGTAGATCTCATACGCCAGGGCACCACCATTGATCGCAGGATCGGTGAGCAATAGTGCCTCGGTCTCTTCTTTGGTGGTAGTGGTAAAAATGAACAAGCCACGGTACCGATCGTTCTTTCCGAATGGGCCGGCAACAACGAGTTCGCCTTCATCAGCAAGGCGCTTGATGTTCTGCATATGGCCAGTAAAGAGGCTGTCACGAACTTCCTTCGCTAGATCTTTCGCCGGACCGGTGGTGAGCAGCACGAACTGATACGATCGCATACCGTATTCATCCGCACCGAGCTTCTCTGCAAGCGCTGGATCGTAATTCTCGCTCTGTGCGCAAAGCTTTATCGACCCTGCGATCGAGATCATTAAAAGGAAGAAGCGTGGAGACATGGTCTTCAATTATGGCCGAAAAGTAACGGTGGATGGGAAGCAACAGAAACTCATTGAACGACCAAGATCGAATGAATATCACAGATCATTGGCGATCGCTGGCATTTCGCGTGAGGGATAGAAGCGGAAAGCCCGCAAGCGAGGCTTTGCGAGTGCGGACTTGGAGCGGATAGCCCGACCCGAGGCTTTTGCGAGGGGCACGCCCAAAGAAGTGAAAGAGGAGAAGAGTAAAAGGGTAAAAGGGTAAAAGGGTGAAAGGGTGAAAGGGTGAAAAAGTCAATATCCCATTACTCATAGCGCAACGCTTTCACAGGATCGCTGACCGCACTTCTGTACGCGTGATACGAAACGGTGATCACGGTGATGATGAGTGTGATGAGCAGTGCAGCTATGAAGAGCATTGGCGAGATGGTGGTGTGGTATGCGAAACCTTCCAGCCAGCGTTGCACCGCGTACCATGCGAGCGGAAATGCGATGATGAGCGCCGCGCCGATCAACACGATGAACTCTTTATTGAGGCGTTGAACGATATGACCGATCGATGCGCCCATCACCCTGCGGATGCCGATCTCCTTCGTTCGCTGTCGTGCGGTGAAGTAGGCCAGGCCGTAAAGTCCCATGATCGTAAGCACGATGGCGAGCACGGTGAAAGCTGTGAATACGCCGAAGAGCTTGTCCTCGGCCTGGTAGAGTTCAGCGATGCTTTCGGTGAGGAAGATAGGTGACCAATCTGCAGCCGGGAATGCACGGTGCCATTCATCCTTCAAGGTTCCAAGCTGTTGTTGCACGTTGCCTGGTGCAAGCCTCAGTACAAGGTTCTGTGCGCCGTACCGCTGGCTGCTCTGGAACATGACCAATGGCTCGATCGGCGTGTGCATGCTGGTATAATGGAAGTCCTTGACCACACCGATGACTGTGAGCTCCTGCTCTGCGCTGTCACCCGGTACATAGATCTTTTCCATGAGTGGGTCGGACCAGCCAAAGGTCTTTGCGGCGGTCTCGTTCACGATGACCGAGAACTGTGCATCGCTGGGGATCGCAGGATCGAAGTAGCGGCCGGCAACGAGATCGACACCAAGCAACGCGGGGAAATCGGCGTCCGCGTACATGACAGGCATCGGCTTATCGATCTTGCCTTCCGGTATTCACGGCAAGCACCCAACGGCCACCACCTTGTCCCGGCAGCGCAGTAGTGAAGGCCGCAGCGGTAACGAAATTGTGCTTCAGCATCTCGTTCTTCACGGGCCGCAGCCGGTCCCAACCCAAGGTGTCCTGCTGGTGCGGCAATGGCATCGCGATGCTGAGCAGGTTCTCTTTGCGGAAACCTAGATCGGTGGTGCGAAGCCAGTTCAATTGTGTGAAAACCGCGAGAGTACCAACGACCATGAAAAGAGTGATCACGAATTGTGCGCCCATCAACACCTTGCGCACGCGCTGTTTGCCGGCACCTGCAACAATACCTTCCTTCAGCAGAAGCTGCGGGGAGAAACGTGCAAGGAAGAAGGCGGGATAACTGCCAGCGATGACACCGATCAAAAGGACGAGCAGCATCAATACGAGAATGAAACCGCCTCTGGCGGCATATTCCAGGCCGATCGATCTTCCCGTCAATCCATTGAACGCCGGAAGCGCCAGGAAAACAAAGGCCAATGCAAGGATCATCGCCATCACAGCCACCATCACAGATCCACCGATGAACTGAATGATAAGCTGTGGCCGCTGCGCACCACTCACTTTGCGCAACGCGACCTCCTTGGCACGACGTGTAGCATCAGCGGTGCTCATGTTGATGAAGTTGATGCAGGCGATCGCGAGGATGAGGATCGCAACGACCGCGAGGAGAGTCACGTACGTCTTATTGCCCTTCTTCGGCGTATCATAGATCAGATCATTGTTGAAATGCACTTCCCGCAACGGCTCCAGGTTGAAACGGATGCTTCCATTGAACGCGCTGCCGCCCCATGCGGGAATGATATACTTCGTAACGAACGCATCCATCTTTTCCTGGAAGACGAGTTCATCTACGCCTGGAGCAAGTACGAGATAGTTCAGGCAGCTGTTCTGGCCCCAGCTCTGGTCTAGCTGCTCCTTTGCCTGTGGTGGCATGCCGAGCCGGCTCATGAACACTCCTAACGGAATGTGTGTGTTCACGGCCTTCTCATCGATCACACCAGCGATCTTCAATGTCCGGCCGTTACGCTGCACCATCTTCCCGATCGGATCACCCGGACCGAACATGCGCGTGGCCATCTCCTGAGTGATCACAATGTTATCCGGCTCATCCAAGGCATCAACACCACCGTGCGTGAACACGAAGTCGAACTGCCGGAAGAAACTCGTATCCGCATTGTAACCATCTTCAGAAACGTACGGCCTGCCTTCATACTCCAATGTTGTCTGTCCCAGTTGGAACAACGAGACGCCACTCTCGATATCCGGATATTCGTTCAACAACGCTGCAACGACAGGGAATGGCGTAATGCCGAAATCATCCTGCGTATCACCGAAGCTGTAATGCGCCTGTATGCGGTAGATGCGATCCTTCTTCGTATGATGCGCATCGAAGCTCAGTTCATCCTGAACGTAGATGTATATCAGCAGGCAGGCGGTAACGCCGATCGCCAGGCCCACTATGTTGAGGAAGGCGAAGAGCTTGTCGCGCATCAATGAGCGCCACGCGATGGTGAGGTAGTTCTTGAGCACTGCCGGTTGAGGGTTGAGATGGTTGAGCGTTGAAGAGGTTGAAATGCACTATCGAACAAACGTCATCTGCACCTCCGCCGGGTCTCCGCGCATTTGGCGGG
>JAEZAU010000063.1 GCA_023430325.1 Bacteroidota bacterium
TGAGGATGCAAATGCCGCCATGGGCCATGCGATCGTATACCGAGCGGATGCAGTGCAACATGATCTTCTTATGGGCTTGCGGATCTCCACCCACACCGAGATCGATGTGCGCGAACGCGATCTGCGCTGGCAGCTCCGCTGGCACTGTCTGGAATAGATCGCCTTTGTGGATCTGGGGCAGATCCAACTTTTCCCGTTTCATGGTATCCACGAACGCAGCCAGCACATCGCGGCCGTTCTTTCCCAACGAATGAGAGAAGCTGTCGTAGACGTGGAATTCCCGTTGCTCTTCCAGTTCTCGTAATACCGATCCGATCACTGCCGTGGTGGAACCGGTATAACATCCCAACTCTACAAAAGCACCGGATACATGCGCTTCGGCCACGCGGGCGATGAGGTGCTGGAAATTCACGGCCTGTTCAAGGCTGAGCATATCCTCGCGGTAATCCATTCTATGCACAAGCCAGATGGGCGAGCCGAGCTTTGTCAACAGCTTGTTGAGCGCTCTTACCGGGCGCGAGACAACTTGCTTTTCAGCGCCCGGAAAATGGATCTTGGAGAAGTGCAGGTCGATCGGATTAGTGGCTGCAACGTAATACATGATGGGAATAGAAAATGGGCGCTGCCTGCAAGAATTATGCACAAGGTCCGGTAACCGCTGTCAACATTGAGTGGATCAACGGTCATGAAGAAGATCGTGATGGACTTTGGGAAGAGATCTCAACGATCACGCCGATACGGGTGACTGCCACTTCCTGATCGCCTTCACGAAACGATCGCCATACTGCTGCACCTTATGGTCCCCCACCCCGTTCACAAGCCTGAATTGATATAGATCGGCAGGTTGTTTCTCGGCCATGTCGATCAACGTGGCATCGCTGAAGACCACGAATGCCGGTTTGCCGATCTCGGCGGCGATGGATCTTCGCAAGGTCTTCAACACCGACAGCAGGTCCTGATCCACTGACGCAACCACAGCAGGCTGTTCCCGCGTCTTCCTGGATCTTTCCTGCCGCTCGCGGATCGTTTCCACAGACACCATCTGCACGTTGCGTTCACCTCGCAGCACCGCCTCGCCCGGCCGGGTAAGCTTCAGGTGATGATGGTCGCGATAATCCACCTCCAGGAGACCGAGTTGGATGAACTGCTGGATGTACTGGATCCATGTGAATGAACTCACATCACTGCCCGCACCGAACGTCTTGATCCGCTGCCAGCGTTTTTCGACCACTTCGGTACTTGATGTTCCTTTCAGTACATCCACCAGGGTGCTCACGGGAAGTTGACCAAGACTTCGGGCCACAGCGCTCAAGGCTTTCTGGGCGTGTACCGTTCCATCGAAATACTTCGGTGGGTCCTTGCATACGTCGCAGTTGCCGCAAGGCGCCGCTACCTCTTCGCTGAAATAGCTGAGCAGTATGTTGCGCCGGCAGACCTGTGCTTCGGCATATTCCTTCATGCGCTCGAGCTTCGCCTGTAATATCTCCCGGTATTGCTGATGCTGCACTTCTTCCATGAAATGCATGTGGGTCTGCACATCGGCATAGCTGTAGAAGAGGATCGTTTCGGCCGGGGCGCCATCACGGCCCGCCCGGCCTATCTCCTGATAAAACCCTTCCAGGGTGCCGGGCATGTTGTAATGGATCACGAATCGGATATCTGCCTTGTCGATCCCCATTCCGAACGCGATGGTGGCACAGACCACATGGAGCCTGCCCTGGATGAAATCATCCTGCGTGCGGCTCCGTTGTACAGGGTCCATTTTGGCGTGGTAATGTGCCGCACGAACGCCGATGCTGCGCAATCGTTCGGCAAGCTTTTCAGCTGAAGCGCGGCTGTTGCAATAAATAATGCCGCATCTGCCCGAATGCCGTCCAACGATACGCTGAATGGACTTCCAACGATCCTGTCCTGGTTGAACAGCGAGCGAAAGGTTCGGCCGATCGAAGGAAGTGATGAACATCTGCGGATCGATCATACCAAGATCATGGCCGATATCGCCGCGTACCGCCTTATCCGCTGTTGCCGTGAGCGCGATCACCGGGGTCTTCGGGAAACGCTTCTTGATGACACCGAGATGCTTGTATTCCGGACGGAAATGATGTCCCCAACTGCTCATGCAATGGGCCTCATCGATCGCGAAGAGCTTTACGTTCAAAGCTTCGAGCCGATCGAGAAAACCTTGCTGGAAAAGTCTTTCAGGGCTCACATAGAGCAGCTTCAACCTACCGGAACCGAGTTGCTCATGGATCGCTCGTTCCTCTTCGAAGCCCAGGCTGCTATTGAGATATGCGGCGGCTATCCCGTTCCCTTGAAGTGCCTGCACCTGGTCCTTCATGAGCGCGATCAATGGAGAGATGACCACCGTCAGTCCATCGAGTGCCAGCGCAGGGATCTGGAAACAGAGGCTCTTCCCTCCACCTGTGGGCATGAGTACGATCGCATCATGCCCGGCAAGTACATGTTCGATCACTTCCCGCTGACCGGGCCTGAACTCCTTGTAGCCGAAATGCCTGCCCAGCAGGTCCTTCACATCCGTCATCTTTTCTGTCGATCCGCAGCGGATCAAGGTAGGCCAGACGCTTGGATGGGCGCGGCGATCGTGGAAAACTGGAGCACCGATGGTGGAAACTTCCCGCCAAAAAAAACTTTCACTAATACTTGAAAGTTTCGTCACTACGATCTACATTTGTACCCGAAGCCATGGAATTACCGGAAGCAAAAGAGAGATTCATCCAGGCCTGGGGCGGGTTCGGCAGCCAATGGGGCATAAACCGAAGCATGGCCCAGGTACACGCGCTTCTGCTCGTGAGTCCCGATCCGCTGAGCACCGAGGATGTGATGGAGCAATTGAACATAAGCCGCGGCAATGCGAACATGAACCTTCGAGCATTGATCGATTGGAACCTTGTTCGAAGAGTACTCAGGCAGGGCGAACGGCGTGAATTCTTCGAAGCCGAAAAAGATGTCTGGAAGATCGCCACGCAGATCGTACGTGAACGGAAGAAGCGTGAGCTTGAACCGATGGTTCTATTACTGAACGAATTGAAGCAGACCGCCGGAACAAACAAGGAAAGCAAGGCCTTCAGGGAACTTACCGCCGATCTGCACGATCTCACCAGCCGGCTGGACGATCTGCTCGAGAAGAGTACCCGCAGGGATGTGCAATGGTTCCTGAAGGT
>JAEZAU010000198.1 GCA_023430325.1 Bacteroidota bacterium
GTGTTGTGCCTGATAGTGGCCGGTCGCGCTTGGACAAGTCGAAAATGTCTTTCCTTTGCAGCCTGTTCAACCAAAACGCACCGAAATGTCGGACATCAAGTCAAGGGTCATCGCCATCATTGTGGACAAGCTCGGAGTAGATCAGAGCGAGGTCACCCCAGAGGCGAGCTTCACGAACGACCTTGGCGCCGATAGCCTTGATACCGTAGAGCTCATCATGGAGTTCGAGAAGGAGTTCAACATCGCTATTCCAGACGACCAGGCCGAGAAGATACAGACCGTGGGCCAGGCGGTGGATTACGTGGAGAAGAACGCGAAGTAACCCGGTCCCGCAAGGACCTACCGCATGAAGCTCAGGCGCGTCGTTGTCACTGGTCTGGGTGCGCTTACCCCCATCGGCAATACACTTCCCGAATATTGGGAAGCGCTGGTGAGCGGCCGTAGCGGCGCTGCACCCATCACCCGCTTCGATGCGAGCAAGTTCAAGACCCGCTTCGCCTGCGAAGTGAAGGGATTCATTCCCGAGAACTTCATCGATAAGAAGGAGGCCCGCAAGATGGACCCCTACAGCCAGTTCGCGATCGTCTCTTCGGATGAAGCGATCAAGGACAGCGGCATCGATCTGGCGAAGGAGGACCTCGATCGCTTCGGTGTCATCTGGGGAAGCGGCATCGGCGGCCTGAAGACCTTTCAGGACGAGTGCTTCAACTTCGCCAAAGGCGATGGCACCCCGCGCTTCAATCCGTTCTTCATCCCCAAGATGATCGCCGACAGTGCGAGCGGCCTTATCAGCATGCGGCACGGCCTGCGCGGTCCTTCCTACGTCACGGTATCGGCCTGCGCCAGCGGCAACAACTCCATCATAGACTCCTTCAACCTGATCCGCCTGGGAACGGTGGACATGATGGTGACCGGCGGAAGTGAGGCCAGCATCTACGAGGCCGGTGTGGGTGGATTCAATGCGTTGCATGCGATGAGCACCCGCAACGACGATCCGGCCACGGCCAGCCGCCCGTACGACAAGGACCGCGATGGGTTCGTGCTCGGTGAGGGCGGCGCCGCGATCATTCTCGAGGATCTCGATCGGGCCCTGGCCCGCGGCGCGAAGATCTATGCGGAGATCATCGGCGGCGGCATGTCATCCGACGCCTACCACATCACGGCACCGCATCCCGAAGGCCATGGCGCATACCTCTGCATGCGCAACGCGCTCACCGATGCCGGCCTGAAACCCGATGCGATAGACCACATCAACACGCACGGCACCAGCACGCCGATCGGCGATCCACAGGAGATCAAGGCCATTCAACGCCTATTCGGTGAACACGCCTACAACATCAGTATCTGTTCCACCAAGAGCATGATCGGGCACCTGCTGGGTGCTGCAGGCGCGGTGGAGGCGGTGGCCGCGATCCTGGCGGTGAAGCATGACATCGTGCCTCCGACGATCAACCACTTCACCGATGATCCGGAGATCGACCCGAAGCTCGATCTGACCTTCAACAAGAGCAAGGTGCGCCCTGTGAACGTGGCCATGAGCAATACCTTCGGCTTCGGCGGGCACAATACCTCGGTGGTGTTCCGCAAGTACCAGCAGTGATCTTGTGATACGCAGGTTATTCGATCGATCGCGGGACCCGGAGGACCGGCGGATACGCGCATGGTGCCGCAAGACGCTCGGCATTACGCCAGGCATGCTGCCCCTGTACCGTGAAGCATTACGCCATGTAAGCGCCATACCCGATGATCGCGAAGACCTTCCCGACAATGAGCGGCTGGAGTTCCTCGGTGATTCGATCCTTGATGCGATCATTGGAGACTTGGTGTTCAAGACCTACAAGGACAAGGATGAAGGTTTTCTCACGCGCATGCGCAGCAAGCTGGTGAGCCGTACACAGCTCAACCTGCTGGCGCGCCATATGGAGATAGAACGCGTGCTGGAAAGCAATGTGGCCAAGGACAGCGCATCGTCCGTGCCGGGCAACGCGCTGGAAGCCTTGATCGGCGCACTTTTCCTGGACAAGGGTTTCGATCGCACACGCAAGATCGTGGTAGGTCTGCTGGAAGAACATTTCGATCTGAAGGAGATCGAAAAGGAGGATCGCGACGGAAAGAGCCGTCTGCTGGAATGGGGCCAGAAGCGCAAGAAACGCATCGACCTGGTGATCCATGAAGAAAGCAGCGGCCGGGGCAAGAGCTATGTCTGCGAAGTACGGATCAACGGCGAATTGAAAGGCACGGGCAAAGGGCCGAGCAAGAAGGCGGCGGAACAGGATGCGGCGCAGAGCGCATTCCGCAGCATGCGTTCAAGAAGGCATCAGCCAACGCGGCCGGCCAGCACGGTAGCAGCCGAGAAAAGGGAACCTTCCACCGGGAACGTGAAACGCACGGCACCAAGAAAGAGGCCGCCAGCGGTCGCAACTCCCGACGCGTCCAAAGGGAGCGGCACCCCGCGGCGCCGATCGCGTGGCCGTCGCAGACCGAGGCCGGGAACACCGGACGGTGAAGGCGCACAGGCTTCGGTCTGACGCTCGTTCAAGGCCCGGTGTGGACAATTCTACCTTTGCTCCAATGCGGACCTTCGCACCGCGTTATAAGATTTGGCGATCTGCACATGGCACGTCTGAAGTTGGACATACAGCCCGATCCGGAGATCAACGTCATCGGCATCAGCAGCCATGTGAAGGATTACAGGCTCTGCTGGTCCATCAACCGCATGCTCGGCATCAACCTCACCAAGCGCAGGCGGCCGATCTACGATGAGAGCAACGGCATGCAGTGCTTCTTCAACGCGTTCGATCACCGTGACGAGGAGATCAATGCCGGTTTCTCACTGGTGAACAATCACGGCAGCGACGGTGTACTCTTGAAGGATCTTCGACAGGCCGATTTCTTCCTTGTGATAGATCAGCATTGGATGGAACTTCCGGAGGACCTGTTGAAGAAGGTGCGCACGGCGGAATTCGTACTTACGGCCTTCCCGCTTGAATTCGATCAGTTGAAGGAAGGCCACAAATTATTGCTGTAGAAGAATGATCGATCCGAAAACGAAGATCGTTGCCACCATAGGACCTGCCTCGGCCTCGCGCGATGTGTTGCGCGACATGATGCTCAATGGCATGGACGTGTGCCGGCTCAATTTCAGCCACGGCAGCTATGAATTCTATTCCGAGCTCATACGCACCATACGCAGCCTCAACGATGAGCTCGGCCTTTCCACGGCGATCCTTGCCGATCTGCAGGGACCGAAGATGCGGATCGGTGAAATGGCCAATGGCCACATCGATCTGGAAGCCGGCGATGAACTGGTGATCCAGACCGAGACGATAAAGGGCCGCAAAGGCGTGGTGAGCACCACCTACCAGCAGTTCCCCGGCGATGTGAAGAAAGGCGAGATGGTGCTGCTCGATGATGGCAAGATCCGCCTTGAAGTAACGGCCACCGACGGTAAAAGCAAGGTGACCACGCGGGTGGTGAACGGCGGCCCGCTCAGCGCCAACAAAGGATTGAACCTGCCGAACACGAAAGTGAGCCTGCCCAGCCTCACCGACAAGGACAAGCAGGACCTTGACTTCGCGCTGGAGAACGATCTGGATTGGATCGGCTTGAGCTTCGTGCGCAGCGCGCGTGACATCATCGAACTGAAGCACATCATCTTCCAGCGTGAGAAGACCGCCCGTGTGGTGGCCAAGATCGAAAAGCCGGAAGCACTGCTTGAGATCGATGAGATCATCCGTGAGAGTGATGCGCTCATGGTAGCCCGTGGCGATCTGGGCGTGGAGATCCCGATGGAGAAGGTACCGCTGATCCAGAAGGACTTGATCCGCCGTTGTCTGCTGATGCACAAGCCGGTGATCGTGGCCACGCAGATGATGGAGAGCATGATCACCAACATCACCCCCACACGCGCCGAGGTGAACGATGTGGCGAACGCGGTGCTCGATCATGCCGATGCGGTGATGCTGAGCGCAGAGACCAGCGTGGGCAAACATCCTGTGGAAGTAGTAAAGGCCATGCACCGGATCCTCATCGAGATGGAGAAGAGCGATGACATGTTCAACGTGCCCTCGCCGCCGCTGGAAGAAAGCGATCGTATGGTGACCGACGCGATCTGCATGGCGAGCGTACGAATGGCGGCCGCGATCAACATCAAGGCGATCGTGACCATGACGCATAGCGGTTACACCGCGTTCAAGATCAGCAGCATGCGGCCCAAGGCACACATCTTTGCTTTTACGAGCAATCGCTCGATATTGACGATGTTGAACCTGGTGTGGGGTGTGCGCGCGCAGTATTACGACAAGACGGTGAGCACGGACCATACCATCGCCGATATCAAACACATTCTTCGAGCAAAGAAGTTCGTGAAGAAAGGCGATCTGATCGTGAACGTGGCGAGCATGCCCATCGCCGATCAAGGGATGGCGAACATGCTGAAGTTGAGCCCGGCGTAGTTACTCCAGGATCAGGCGCTGACTACTGATGCCCTGTTCGGTCTGGATCGTTACGATGTAGATGCCTTTGGCGTGATCGCTGAGATCTAGTTGATGGGTGCGGCCTGCGAACGTAGTTGAAAACGTCCGCCTGCCCAACGGATCAACGATCGAGATGAAGCCTCTATCGGCGCTGAGCAATGCTAGCCGTACTTGGCCTGTGCTGGGATTCGGGGCCATTTGGAACTTTGGAAAACAGGGTTCTGCAATGCCAACAGTTGAAGCAAATTTTACAACCCAAGTATCCGAAGCACCATGATTACCTGAAACATCGAAATCCGTCGACCTGACGGATCCGGCAACTACATAGTCACCATTTAGCACGTCAAGTTTAAAATATAGATCACGGTCGGTACCTCCATATGATTGCTGCCATTGAACCTCTCCATTCATTCCAAGTTTTATCAACCACAAATCTTCTAATCCGATGTTGGAAGACACATCGCCATCTAGTGAATTAGAGTGGGCTGATATTAACACGCCTCCATCAGGCATAGGCCGCATACCACTCAATTCATCCTCCCCCGAACCACCAAAACTTTTCTCCCATAATATATTCCCGTTCGAATCGATATTTACTATCCAAACATCTGAAACACCATCGGCTCCATTATTCGTTGATACGTCTCCATCCGATGATTGGGTAAACCCACCCAACACGAAAGTGCCGTCATTCAGTGGTGCGATAATTTTCCCGATGTCTTTCAAAGACCCGCCATAACATTTCTGCCAGAGCAACTCACCATCAAATGCTATTTTAATAGCCCAGTAATCGAAGTCACCATGATTACCGGATACATCGCCATCATTAGTTAACGTTTCGCCAAGAATAATGTATCCATTGGGAACCTCAAGTACAGAGTTGGCGATATCTCCATAGAAACCAACACCAGGTACATGACTGCCACCATAATTGGAGCTCCACTCTAAATTTCCTGCTGCATCCACTTTTATTACGTAAACATCTACGCCTATACTAGGATTTTGTGCAAAGTTTGCGCCCCCCACAACGAGGAAACCATCATCAGCTGTATTGATTACAGCGTGCGGATGATGGACACCGAAACTACCGTGCTTTCTCTGCCATAATATTTCCCCACTCGAACTTAATCGAACTAACCAAAAGCATTGGCTGCAATTCGGAACATTGATAACCTCACCCGCAGATGAGGCCGTATAACCAACCATTAGAAACCCTCCATCAGAACATTCCACAATATCATCTCCGCTATCCGGTTGGTAAGACACTCCGCTAATACAGTTTTCCCAACTAATCTCCCCGGTAGAGTCAAGTTTGATGATCCATGCGTCAACACTATCGTTGCAACTAACATCCCCATCAGTAGAATTGCTAAGCCCTGCAACAATGATTCCCCCATCTTGAGTCGCCTTTACGGCTTTTGGAGTGTCAGTTCCGCTGCCGCCCAAGCATCTCTGCCAAGTTATAACTGGGGCTTGCGTAAGGGCATGAACCACCAACACTGAAAATAAAAGAGAAAAATGTAAGCGTGTCATTTTCTGCTATTGAGACGAATGTAAGACGGTATAGCTTCACCGCCCCAACACCAGATCCAAATAGAACCCAGGCTTCTTCAGCCGCGCCCGCAGATCCAGATCGGTGAACATGCAACTGATCGTATCGGCAAGCGCCGGATTTTTATTCGCACGATCGACAACGAAATCGAAAAGCCACGCCTTATCCACCAATTGTTGCAACCGTGTGCTGATCGCCAGTTCCTGCCCGAGCCTTTTCCATACACGCTGATCGTATGTCTCGGCTGCGCTCGACGTGACATTCCCTGTTCGGAGCATTTCGGCGGCGACATCCGCTGCGTGCATGCCGCTGATCATCGCGTGGCTGATGCCTTCTCCGGTGAATGGATCGATGAGGTGCGCGGCATCGCCGATCAACATGTAACCGTTGCCGCTGATCTTTCTTCTTTTACTCGCGAGAGGCAGGCCCATGCCACCGATCGGGCCTTCCAATTCGGCATCTGCAAAGCGAGCCCTCAATGCAGGGTGTTCCTTCAACAATTGTTGCATCAGCGCCTTCAGATCGGTCTTACGCTTTCGCACGACATCGCTGCGCAGGCCAAGGCCGACATTCGCGCGGCCTTCGGACAGTGGGAAGATCCAGAGATAGCCTGGCAAAAGATCCTTCAGGAAGATGAGCTCGATGAAGCCTTGCGGATCGAGGCCTTTCACTCCTTTGTAATACGCGCGAACACCAGCGGCATGGTGTCGCGGTTCCATCTCCAGGCCGCCAACGTGCCGGGAAAAACTGGAATTCGCACCCGATGCATCGATGACCAGATCGGCTTCGATCGAATGAGCGGTGGTCGTGATCGTCCACCGTCTTTCCTTCCGATCGAACGTTTTCGCCGCGACACCTTCAAGAACAGTGATGTTCTTCCTCGTTCGCACACGATCGAACAGGAGTGCATCAAAATGAAGCCGCTTCATGATCGCACCGGGCGCTTCGCCGATCCCAGTATTCCTGCTGAAAGGCACACGCAACGCCCTTCCTCCTGGTGCCACAAAAGTGACGCCCCAACTCGGCAAGGCCCTTGGATCGTACTTCACTTTAGAGGCCAGTTCCGGATCGATGCGCTCCAGGGTACGCATCACTTTTCCGCTCAAGGCATCGCCACACACTTTGTCGCGCGGGAAGATCGCCTTCTCGATGACAACGGATCGGATCCCGTGCTGGGCAAGTTTCAGCGCTGCGGTGCAACCACCGGGAC
>JAEZAU010000071.1 GCA_023430325.1 Bacteroidota bacterium
ACAGCAGTTCGGAGGCATCATGCCGTTCATTGGAACGATCGCGGACGAAGGTCCTGCAGCGCTTGAACTCCTCTGCACTTATGTTGAACGTTTCGGCCACTGTGGCCACGAACTCTTCCTCCTGATCACTGACCTCTGCACCATCATGGATGAACTCCAGCAGATGGATCAACACCACGAATTTCTGCCGCTGGTTCAATTCCTCGTTCACCTGCGTACAGATCTTCAACACCTTCACAGAATTCAGCGAAGTGCGTTTACGCCCGCTCTTGTTGCCACCGGCACCATGGAAAGCTTGTACGAACAGATCGTATCTGGCCATGTGCGCGTGCACCAGTTCGGGGCTGAATTGCTTTCGGAGGAAACGCTCCAGGATATGGGCATTGTCCGGACGAGCGCCCTCGGCCACGCCATCGCCCCGGGCAATGATCGCGAACAGTTGTAACAGGGCCTTGAGTATCTTCTCGCTCATCGATCCGCGCTCACGGATATGAAAAAATGAAGCGCCCCTCTTTACGGGAGGGGCGCCTGAAAGTTTCAGGAAAGAGCGCTAGTTCACTTCTTGAAGCCTATCAGCATCACGGCACATCCGCTGCCAGCCTTGGATGGATCCAATGTCGCTTCGATCGTGACATCCACCGTATTCGCCACAACAAGGTCCCAGTAAGGAGCATTATGATGTTCGAAATTGGTATAGAGCAGCGTGTGGTCCTTGTCATAGACACTGAACATGAGGATGCCGTCCTCTTCGCCACTGCATGCGGCCACGCGATACGTTGTGCCACCGAAAAGGGTCAGTGAGAACTCGGCCACTTCATCCCCTTGCAAGAGGGCGCGATAGAACTGGCCATCTGGAATGTATTCCCGTGTGATGTGCTGCTCACAGCGGCTGGCGATGGGTTCGCACAAGGTCTGTGCAGTGATGTTCCCGAAAGCAGCAAGGATCGCGAATAGTGTGATTGAACGCAACATCGGTCAGGCGGGGATCATCAGGTTACGGACAGCTTCCACTTTCGTACGGATCACCTCCACTTTCTCAGGTGGCATTTGCACGGTGGTCCTGCTGTTGATGTAAGTGACCTTCTTCGCAGCATCGGTCACCGGAGTTTCGTAATGATAGGTGCGTGTGATGCTGTCGAACTCGGTCCGAAGTTCCTTCATGGCAAGCATGATCGGCTCGGCCATCTGGTCCATCTCATTATCAGTGAGCAGTTCGATCAGCCCATCGAGCGTGTTCTTCTGGTCGCCGATGCGGTCGATGAGCTTCTGGTCGTTGCCTGTATTGGGATCGGAGAGGAGCAGATAGATGGATTCCACCCAGCCGCCGGCCAGCACCAACGTGCTTACATCCTCACGATCATTGGTCTTCAAATACCGATCGGCCGCGCCGAACGCCTTTCCACTGAAACGAAGCAGGCTGTCCTCGTTGTTCAAGTTGCTGCGGAACTGGTCCATCAGGTCCTTGTCGAACGCGTTGGACAGATCGAGCTTCGATCCGAGCTTTTCTATGGCGACCAAAGTGGCCATGGCACGCTGGCCATCACCGTTCACCGTGGCATAGGCCAGGTCGGCACCATAAGCTCCCAGCAATGCAGCCTGGGCGACCTTCCCAGTGGCCGAATCGAGCTTCTGCAATGGAACTCCCAGATCGTTGCGGTACTGAAGACCGGCTTGTTTAATGGCCAGTGCT
The DNA here is from genome assembly GCA_023430325.1 of Bacteroidota bacterium. Classification (GTDB taxonomy): domain Bacteria; phylum Bacteroidota; class Bacteroidia; order Flavobacteriales_F; family PHOS-HE28; genus PHOS-HE28. The sequence continues at coordinate 1,691 of JAEZAU010000071.1, forward strand.
GCCTGCACGGGCGACGGAATGGAGAAAAGGCGGCCACCCACGCTCAAGACCTCTGTCTCTTTGGGCGTGGTGAGCGTATCGTCCGTGCGTTCCGTATCACCGATCTCCTGCCCGCCTCCGCATGAGGCCAGCAGCACGGTGACCGAGAGACCTGCGAACAGGATCTTGAAGGGATCTGCGATCATTCGGATCGTATTATTCCTGGGTTCGTTGCCGAAAGTAATGGTCTCTTATACGGATGATCGGTCCAAAAGGGTGCAGTTATGAACAAGCCATGGCGAAGCTCAACTCCAGCTCTTTATCCGCGCGCCTTTCACGCTGTACCAAAGGATGAAGAGGTAACACGGCACGAGGATCCAATACGCCTGTTGTGGGCCGATCGATGACATATCAGCAAGCTTTCCATAGACCAATGGCAGCAATGCCCCACCAGCGATGGCCATGATCAACAAGGCGCTTCCCGTTCTGGTATGCCGCCCAAGGCCTTCGATCGCAAGAGGCCAGATGGCGGGCCAGACGAGGGCATTGGCCATCCCGAGAAGCGCAATGCAGAGTACCGATGCATAGCCATCAAGAATGATAGCAGCTGCTGTGAGAATCATCCCCAAGATCGCTGAAAGCATCAATGCTTTTGACTGGCTGATAAGCCATGGAATTGTGGCGATCCCGATGAGGTAGCCGATCACCATGGCGATCATGGTGTAGCTCGTAAGATGTTTCGCTTCTGACAACGGTAATCCTTGCGACTGCCCGTAATTGCCGATCGTATCGCCGGCGATCACTTCTGCTCCTACGTACAGGAAAAGTGCAACAACACCCAACATCAAAGCAGGGAATGAGAAGATGGTCCTTCCATCATTCCATCGATCTTCCTGAAAAGACTCTCCTTCAGCTTCGATCTCCGGCAACGGACTGAACTTCACGAACACTCCTAGCAGGACCAATGCACCGGCCATGATCGAATAAGGAGTGATCACACGCGATGCGAGTTCATTCAGTCTTTCTGCACGCGTTGCTTCATCGACTCCTTCGATCGAAACCATGAACGCATCCGCATCGGACAGGACTACCGCACCCAGGATCAGCGGAGCCAACGCGCCGGCCACCTTACTGCATACGCCCATGATGCTGATCCGCCGCGCGGCGCTTTCGATCGGGCCGATGATGGTGATGTATGGATTGGCGGCTGTCTGTAGAATGCTTAGGCCGGTCCCGATGATGAAAAGTCCTGTGAGGAAGATCGGATATTCACGCGCATTCGCCGCTGGAATGAACAACAATGCTCCAACCGCCATCACGAAAAGACCGAGCATCATTCCGTTCTTAAAACCAGTCCTTTTCAAAACCCACGCACTCGGCAGAGCCATCACGAAATACGCGATGTAGAACGCAAAAGCGACGAAATATGACTGGAAGTTGTTCAGCTCACACGCGATCTTCAAGTATGGGATCAACGTGCCGTTCAACCAGGTGACGAAACCAAAAAGGAAGAACAGCACACCGATGATCGCGATCGGAAGGAACTGTTCCCGGGACGTACGTTGCATGTAATGGAATGAGAGCGAAAAGTATCCGGACCAAAGCAGAAAAAAGGGAGGCCGCAGCCTCCCTCATGCACGATCAACTGTTAGCGCGATCTATTCCACCAGCAGCCTTCCGCTGGCATTGATCGGGCCGCTCAAGCGATAGAGGTACGCACCTTGTGAAAGACCTGCGCGTTCGATCACGATCCTGCCACCGGTAACACCAGACCAGCGATCCACCAGACGGCCTTGCAGATCGGTCAATTCCAGGGTGGCCGGTGATCCATCGCCGATCGGGAAAGTGATCGTGGTCTCCCGGTTGAACGGGTTCGGGAACACGCGCACACCATCATCGATCGCAGCGGCATCCATACCGGTGATGACTACACATGGATCGACAAGGAAAGTGGTGCTGTTGTTGTAATTCTCGTTCACCACATCGATCACTTCACTGATGCAGATCACGTTGCCGGCGTTCATGAAATGCACACGGCACAATGGAACGAACCCGGTGTTCTTGTTGATCAGCGAATCGACATACGAAAGGCCGATGATCCTTCCACCGCCGAACTCGAACGATGGCGTGATCGGATAGTTCACCGGATCGTACAGGTTGTCCACACCAGTGATCTCGATGCCGGACATCATCAACTCATAGCCGATCAATTTCTTGTTCGGGTTCTTGATCAGGATGTCCACCCAGCCTTCCGTGAGATCCAACTGGCCCAACGTGAATGTGACCGAATCGAACGGATTGATGATCTCCACGAAAGGGAAGTTGCAATGATCATGCACAGCATTGCTGTCGGGCGTGTGGTTATACGTGTTCCAGTAATTGCAGAACGCCATGTACGCCGCATCGGATACGGTGATGTTCCCGTCCTGATCGATGTCCGTGCAGGGCCATGCCGGAATATCGTTGCCCATGATCCCGGTCACATAGTCCATGGCATCCTCCAGGTCCTGCACGCTGTTGTCATCCAGGTCACCGATCAAGGCATGGCCGTTGCAATCACCGTTGCAGTCATATTGCGCACTGCCGTAGATCTCACCCGTGCAATCAACATAAGGATCGCAATCATCCTCCACCGTCACCACCAGGTTCGGTGTTCGATCGATGAAGATGCAGGTCTGTGCCCAGTTGTTGGTGATATCCGTTTCGTACCGGCCAAGCGCGTCAGGACTGTTGTCCCAGTTCGTGCGTACCACCAATGTGTACAGACCTTCCGGAATTCCGGTGATATCGACCCACTGACAGTTCAAGCCCAGATCGTAGATATCGCCGCACATGGTGCTGATACCCATGTTCGCGCAGCCGTATTGCGCCGTGCCGCCCATGCTGCATTCAAGGTCCATCACGCAGAAACCGTTCTTGAAGCCGTTCACCACTTCCTGGCCGCTGCCATCGTAAAGGATGTATTCCGCATAGCCTTCATAGTGCACGTGGCCGTGGCAGTTGTTCAGGTTGAATTGATCGGGATTGTTCTGCGGGTTACCGATGAAGAAATCCGTTTG
>JAEZAU010000124.1 GCA_023430325.1 Bacteroidota bacterium
ATCCCGAGCACTGCGTACTTCACACCTGCTGCATTCAGCAGCTTCGCAAAAGCTTTTGTGATCCGTCGCGCGCGATCATCAAAACTGCCCATGCAGCCGACCCAGAAGAGGACCTCCGGGGTTTCGCGGGCGGCGGCGTATTCGGCCATTGTTCTTATCTGCATGGCGCCGAACATTTGTTGCATATGTCACGCTGAGCTCGTCGAAGCGCTACCCGAAAGTATCGATCACGTTGGCCCTTCGGCGGGCTCAGGGTGACATCGTTTTTCATGCTTCAGTTCCCTCCGTCCATTCAAGTCTCCGATCCGGCCCGAACGCCCACGGTGCGCCATTGTTCTCCACATTGTTGAACATGCTCGTGAGCGCAGGACGTGTGCTGCTCTGCTCCATCACCAGATATCTTCGCATCTCGGTGATGATGTGTACCGGATCGATGTTCACCGGGCATGCCAGTGTGCAGGCGTTGCAGGTGGTGCAAGCCCAAAGCTCCTCATCCTTGATCCAGGAGAAAAGATCCTTTCCATCGTCCTTGAACTCACCGTTCTGGTTGATGTTGCGGCCGACTTCCTCCAACCGATCGCGCGTGTTCATCACGATCTTCCGTGGGCTGAGCAATTTTCCGGTGATCGTGGCCGGACATTCACTGGAGCATCGGCCGCATTCCGTGCAGGAGTAAGCATCCAACAGACTCTTCCAACTTAGATCGAATACGTCCTTCGCGCCGAAACGCTCGATCGGAGCGTTGGGATCAACGGTTGGTGGCGGAAGGCTTGGATCAAGCATCAGCTTCACCTCTTGCGTCACCTTGTCCATGTTCTTCATCTCCGTGCGTGGCTTCAGCTTGCTGTACCACACGTTCGGGAATGCCAGGATGATGTGCAGATGTTTGCTGATCACCAGGTAGTTCAGGAACGCGAGGATCCCCAGGATGTGGAACCACCAATAGAAGCGCTCGAACAAGATCACCGATCCATCGGAAAGTCCGGCATACAACGGCCGCAGCATTGTACTGATCGGAAATGATCCCGCTTCAATGTAAGGTCCAATTCCGCGCGCTGCAAGCACCTGATCGGACGCGTTCCAATTGAGGAAGGCGAGCATCAAAAGGATCTCGGTCACCAGGATCACCGCCGCATCACGTTGCGGCCCTTCAGTCATTTCGTAACCACAGAAACGGCGGATCCGCACGATCCACCTGCGCGCCAGGAAGATCACACAGGCCACGATCACCAGCAGCGCGAGTATCTCGAACGATCCGATCAGGAAGGCGTAGAACCCGCCGCTGAACGCGAACAACCGGTGCGTGCCGAAGACACCATCGATCATGATCTCCAGCACCTCCAGGTTGATGATGATGAAGCCCAGATAAACGATGATGTGCATGATGCCGGCGATCGGGCGCATCATCATCTTGCTCTGCCCCAAGGCCACGCGTGTCATGATGGCCCAGCGCTCGCCTTTGCGATCGTTGCGCTGTTCGGGCCGGCCCAGCAGGATGTTCCTGCGTATACGGCCGATGTTGCGAACGAAGAAGAAGATCGCTACCGCGAAGGCAAGAATGAATGCGATGTTGCCGATCCCGAAGCTCATGGCTTCACATCGGCCTTTATCGATTCCTTGATGCGCTCCACATCGCTCTTGCTCAACTTCGGCTGGCGATCCTTCCGACCGAAAACAGAGAGATGAACGTAGCGGTTCGGATTCACCCGAAGATCTTCGATCAACAGATCCAATTCGCGGCTGGCGGATTCAAGGTTGTTATAAAGAGAATCGTTCTTCAACAATGCGCCCATGGTCCCCTGCCCTGCATTGAGATCGTTCATGATCGTCTTCAACTGGGCGCTGCTCTCGTTCATGTTGCGCATGACGTTGTCCAGATCGCCGCGCGCCATTATGGTGGTGACGCTGTCCAGATTGCTGAGGATGCTGATCAGCTTCTGGTTGTAACCGACCACGTTCTCGGTGATCACACGGAGGTTGTTAACCGTTGCGCTGATGTTGTTGCTTTCGGCAACGATCAACGCATCGATCCGCTCGGCGGAACGCTGGAAGGCTTCGAGCGTACGGCGGATGCTGGTGAAGCCCGAATCGATATCGGCCGTGGCCTGATCGTTCAGGATCAATTGCAATCTGGTGAGCAGTGAATCCACGTTGGTGATCATGCTCTCCGCACGTTTCTTCAATGGATCGATCTGTGAGCTTACCGCGTCCGTAAGGCTCATCTGTGCATCGCCCTCCAACGTGGCTCCACGTTCTGCCGGCGTACTGCTCTGGCCCATCAACAGCTTCAACGACCGTGAGAAGATGTCCGAAGAATAGATCTGGACCTTGGTATCTTCCGGGATCACGAGTTCCGATTCATCGATCTGAAAGCTCAGCTTGATGCGTCCATCGGAAAGCAATTCCGATTCGATGACCTGGCCTACACGAAAGCCGTTGTAATAGACGGGTGTGGATTCATTGATCCCCGAGATGTCATTGTAGATCGCGTGAAAGACGTTCCGCTTCTGGAAAAGATCAAGGCCTTTCAGATAGTTGATCCCGAATATCAAGAGGCCGATGCCGGCCAATACCATCAATGCTATGGTGTACTCTCTTTTGATCTTCATTCATACCGTCTCAAACCCCCGAAGAATAAACTTAATGCTGCGCTAATTTAACGGCTTCCTGCAGGTCTATGCGAGCCCCATCGCGGAAGGCCACGATGAACGCGCCGCTGAAGCCCTTTTCCCGGCATAGTTCCTGGACCTTGCGTGCCCCGTCCAGCGTACCCTCATCACCCAGCGTATACTTGAACATTCCAGCTCCCGTGTGCTCCTGAACACCATCCAGACCATTGAAATTCTTAGGGTCTATCTTGATCTGTTTGGCCGATGTGGTGATCTGGACCTTGAAACGAACGCCTGATGCGACAACAAGTGGAGCGTCGGCCTTTGCCGTATCCTTCCCGGCCTCTACCACCGGAGCGGGTGCCACCACGGTCTCCACGCCTTCGCGCATGGCCTTGTATTCCTTGAACGCCCGGTACAGAGCACTGGCCATGTAGTCCTGGCCTTTTTCGCTTTGAAGAAAATCCTCCTCCGCGGGATTGGAGAGGAAGCCAAGTTCCACCAGCACCGATGGCATGGTGGTGTAACTGATCACCAGGAACCCGGCCTGCCTCACACCGCGATCGGGCCTGCCCACACGCTCCCTGAACTGCTTCTGCACGAGCGATGAAAAAAGCAGGCTATGGTCCAGGTGAACGTTCTGGCGAAGGCTCAGCGCGATCATGCTTTCGGGATCCTTCGGATCGTAGCCATCATACTTCAATTCATGGTTCTCTTCCAACAGGATGGCGGCATTCTCCTTCATGGCCACCTTCATGTTCGCCTCGGTCTTGTGCAGACCCATTACATAGGTTTCCGCACCTATCGGCTCCTTCTTCTCATTGCTGTTGCAATGGATGCTGATGAACAGATCGGCCTTGTTGCGGTTGGCGATCTGCGATCGTTCCATCAGCTCGATGAACCGATCATCGGACCGGGTATAGATCACGTTCACATCGGGAAAGGCCTCCTTGATGTACTTGCCGGCCAGCAGCGAAACGCTGAGTGCGATGTCAGATTCCGTGGCCTTGTAACGGCCGCTGCCGATGGCACCTGGGTCCTTTCCACCGTGGCCTGCATCGATGACCACCGTCCTGATCTTGTTCGGATCGATGGAAGGTGACTGTGCAGCCGCAGGGCGCCAGATCACAAAAGCGACCGCGATCGCAAACACACACTTCGATATGATGCTCATGCGTTCCATGGCACCCGGAGGGCGATGCGTAATTTTCGGCCCGCCTTCCCCGAGGGAAGACAGGTCAATGACATTTCCGCCATGCATCCGGCCCTCACGGCGCGAAGCTAGAACACGGTCCTCCCACGGCAGGTCCAACGGCGGTGCAGTTTTCATCAATTTCCTGTTGATGTGGGTGGCGGTGGTTGCAAACGGTCAGGCGTTGGAGCAGGAAGTGAAGTATGAGGCGCGTGACAGCATACGTTATGACATGGCCACGCAAATGGTGTACCTCTATGGTGCGGCCACCGTGAAATATGGTGATGTTCAGCTCACGGCAGATCGCATCGGGTTCAGTTTCACTAACGAGGAAGCGATCGCCTTTGGTGTACCTGACTCGGTAGGGAACATTGTAGGTAAACCGAATTTCGTGCAGGCCGGGCATGCGATCGAAGCCGATTCCATCCGCTACAACTCCAAAACGAAGGAAGGACTGATCCGTGAAGTGCGCACACAGGAACAGGAGACGTGGGTGCATGCCGCATTGAGCAAGAGACATTCCGATGCGGAAGTGCATAGCAAGGGTGGAATGCTCACCACCTGCGATCGCCCCTACCCGCATTACCATTTCAAGGTGAGCAAGATGATCGTGATCCCGGACGACAAGATCGTGACCGGGCCTGCGTACATGAAATTCGGCCGAAAGATCCCCACACCCCTTGCGGTCCCTTTCGGTTTCTTCCCGAACAAACAGGGTGGATCGAGCGGGATCCTTATTCCCACCTACGGCAATTCCGATCAGTTCGGCTATTTCCTGTTGAATGGTGGATACTACATCCCCATCAACGATCGGATGGACCAGCAGATCACCGGTGATATCTATAGCCGCGGCAGCTGGGCCTTGCGGAGCGTTACACGTTACAAGACCCGTTACCGCTACAACGGGAACCTCGATCTGAGCCGCAGCGTGATGGTGACCGGCCAGCCTGAATTTCCGGATTACGGAAGGTTGGTAAATTTTTTCGTTCGCTGGAACCACCTGGTCGACCCCCGCGCAAGCCTCACCGATCGGTTCAATGCGAGTGTGAACTTCGGAACCAGCGGTCACTTCACGAACAACTTGAACAGTTCACTTTCCGATTACCTGAGCAACACCTTCCAGAGCAACATCAGCTGGACACATCTATGGCCATCGAGGCCGTACAATCTCGGAGTGAATCTGCGGCACAGCCAGAACACGCTCACCAAGCAATTCGACATCACCGTTCCATCTGTCACCTTCAACGTGCAGCGCTTCTTCCCATTCCAGGTGGCTTCAAGACCTGCGCGCCGCTGGTACGATCAGGTCGGCATAAGCTTCACCAGCAATTTCGACAATCGTCTTTCGATCCACGAGGATTCCCTCGGCGTACGCACCGTTCCGCAACTCTTCCGCGAAATGCAGAACGGATTCCGCCATACAGCGACCGTGAGTTCAACGTTCAAGACGAAATTCTTCACGCTCAATCCTGAATTCAGGGCCACCGATCGGATGTACTTCCGGCAGTTGAGAAGAAGCACCCATCTTTCCGGAGAAGAGGTGATCATTTCTACCGATACGGTACCGCGATTCGCTGCACCGTTCGAATGGAGCGCCGGCGCCAACCTCACCAGCAAGCTTTACGGCATGTATACCATGCGCAGTGAAAAGATCCAGGCCATCCGGCACGTGATAACCCCGAACGTAGGTTTCAACTACACGCCCGGCAACAACACGGAAGTCTATGGCCCGTTCGGCAGCAACGGCAGCTGGATCAATTATTCGCCCTATGACATCGGGATCTATGGAAAACCGGCTGGTCAGGAAAGCGGCGCTGTAAGCCTGGGGCTCATCCAAAGCGTTGAGGCCAAAGTGCGCGATGGCAAAACCGTTGATGCAGGAGACACCGGGGCCAGCAAGAAGATCCGCCTCATCGATTTCGTTGGCATCAATACCAATTACGATCTGTTGCGCGATTCTTTACGATGGTCGCCGGTGAACATCAATGCGCGCACCTCATTGCTCAACCGCATCAATGTGAACTACGTGAGCCTGTGGGATCCGCTCGCGGTGAACGAGCTGGGCCAGCGCATCGATCGGAGCGAACGATCGATGACCGGAAGGCTTGCACGCATGATCTACACCAATTGGGCGATCGGCTTCGATGTGAAAAGCCCGAAATATGGCCAGCCGATCGATGCACCGGCAGGCGGCGCGGACCAGACCGTGGTGGAGGACACCGATCCATCGCGCGGCGCACGGATAGACTTCCGCATTCCATGGCGCTTGAACGTGAACTACAGTTATGACATCAACCGGTCCTACCTGGCGGGAGCCACCACCGATCTGGAGAGGCAGAGCGTGATCTTCAATGGTGACTTCAACATCATGAAATGGTGGAAGATCGGTTTCAGCAGCGGCTATGATCTCACGGCCGAGGAATGGACACCCACCGCCTTGAACCTCTATTGGGACCTGCATTGCTGGGAATTCAACGTGAACGTGATCCCGATCGGCATCCGGCGCAGTTTCACCTTCCGCATCAACGTGAAGGCGAGTGTGCTGCGCGATCTGAAGTTCGAACAACGCCGGCCTATCGGTACCGACGGAAATTACCTGTACTGATGCGCGTTCTGCTGCTGGACAATTACGACAGTTTCACCTGGAACCTTCATCATCTGCTGGAGCCGCATGCGCAGACCGATGTGGTGCGCAACGACAAGATCTCCGTGGATGAAGCGGCGACCTACGATCGCATAGTGCTTTCGCCCGGGCCAGGTCTCCCAAGTGATGCCGGCATCATGATGGAACTGCTCTGGAAACTGATGCCGCATAAGCCCATCCTCGGAGTATGCCTCGGCATGCAGGCTATCGTCGAGATCTGTGGTGGCACGCTGTTCAATCAACCGAAAGTGATGCACGGTGTCGCGGTGGATTGTGTGCCCACCGATCCGATCGACCCCTTGTTCGAAGGACTTCCCTCCCATTTTCCGGTGGGACTTTATCACTCGTGGGCGGCCGATCCGGCAACGCTTCCCCCTGCTCTGAAGATCACCGCGCGAAGTGAGCACGGCATCATCATGGCGCTGCGTCACACGCGTTTCGATGTGTGCGGCGTGCAGTTCCATCCCGAAAGTGTGTTGACCCCGGCGGGTAGTACGATCATTGGTAATTGGATGAAATAGTCGGGCGTATCCCTTTGTTGAATGCACAAAGGGCCGGGCTATGCGCTGCAAGTCCTCGCTGCGCTGCGGGCTTTCCGCTACTATCCCTTACGCGCTGCGCAATGCCAGATGATCGCTGTTCTCAACAGATGATCCGGCCTGTGCCGGATGTTGCGTGAGGGACATACGCGGAAAGCCCGGACCCGGCGCTTTTGGCCGGGGAGGACTTGCAGCATTGGCCCGGCCCGAAGCTTTGCGAAGGGACACGCCCAAAGCTTTCCGATCGGGTTAGTTTCGCATTCGTCTATCAACTTGTTCATGGCACAACACAGAAAGATCCTCAATTGGTTCGAGATACCTGCCAGCGATCTGGCGCGCGCGCAACGTTTTTATGAGCAGGTCTTCCAGATAAAGATGGATCGCACGGACCTGCCCAACATACAGATGGTGAGCTTTCCGATGGATGCGCAGGACAGCCCGGTCACGGGTGGCGCATTGGTGAAAAGCGAATTCCATAAGCCGAGCGATAATGGTGTGGTGATCTACTTGAGCGGCGATCCCGACCTCAATGTGGCATTGGGCCGTGTGGAGGAGGCCGGCGGAAAGATCATGATGCACAAGACGAAGATCAGCGATGATATCGGATACATGGCCTACATCAAGGACAGTGAAGGCAACTCCATCGCCCTGCATTCCATCGGGTAGACCGAGGTCAAAGATGTGGTAGTGTAACAGTGAAGGTGGTGCCACCGCCGGTGCGCGCCTGCACGTGCACATTGCCTCCGTGCAGCTCGGCGATGCGGCGCACCAGCGAGAGCCCGATACCGTGGCCGGGCAGGCCTGCCGCATTGCTCCCGCGAAAGAACGGTCTGAAGATGTTGGAGACGTCCCTTTCGGGTATGCCGATACCTCGATCGGCCAGATCGAGCTTCACCACACCATCCAGGATATGAAGCCCCACCTCCACGCGCTTGTCCGGTGAGTATTTACAACCGTTCTCAATGAGGTTGAGCACCAGCGATCGCAGCAGGTTCTCGTTCCCCATTACCTGCATGAAGCGCTCATCATCCACCTCGGCCATGTTCACATCGATGGTGATATCGGGCTTCGATCGTAGAAGCTCACCGCGCACCTGCCAGATGACCTCATCGAGGCGCACGGGACTTACCTGGCCGCTCGAGAGGGCATTATCAGTCTGTGCGAGCAACAGGAGCCGGTTGGCGAGTTCGTTGAGCGATCGTATGTCCTCCATCACCGATGCAATAGCGTTCTTATAGGTCTCTGTGGAGCGATCGCTGAGCAGGAGCACCTCAAGCTGGCCTGTGATCACCGTCAACGGAGTTCTGAGTTCGTGCGAGGCATTGGCAATGAAGGCACGCTGGGCATTGAATGCACGTTCCAACCTATCCAGCAATTCATTGAAGGAGACCGCCAGCTGCCAGATCTCATCCTTCTCCACACCCGGTCGAACGCGTTGCAGAAGATTGGCTGCATGTATGCCCTTCACCTGCGCCACCAGCTCCTGTATGGGCCGCAAGGCGCGCTCGGCATAGATACGCCCAAGAAGAAAGGTGATCAGCAGCCCGAAGCCGAAGGTGATCACCATCACCTGGCCCAGATTGCGCAGTTTGCTGCGGCCGAACCGATCGACGCCGGAGATGAGAATGACCAGGTCCTCCCCTTTGCCGGAATACACGAACCCGATGGCCTCACCGGCTCTTTCGAGATCGAGGATCTCTTCATTCCTGCGGATCTCATTGAGCAGCGCAGGAGCCACATCGCCAAGGCGCCAGTTGCCACTGGAGTAGAGCAGCTCGTCCTTTTCGTCATAGATCCGGATGGATTCGGATGGCACCAGCGTGGGATTGCGCAACTCGATCTGTGAGATGAGCGACGGATCGAGGTCCTGGGCCTGCAACACCATGTTGGCCGTGCTGATACCACGGTCATGAATACGGTCGCGGAACTGTTCAATGCGAAAGCTCGCACTGATGATGTAGACAGTGACGAACGCGCCGCCAAGGATCAACGAAGCCAGCAGCATGAAGCGTAGCGCCAGCTTGTTGCGTATGGTCATTCCGGAAGGGTGAGGATGTACCCCAAACCTACGCGCGTATGGATCAGCTTCGGTTCAAAATCCTTGTCCATCTTCTTGCGCAGCAGCTTCACGTAGACATCGACCACATTGGTGCCGGTATCGAATTTAATGTCCCACACATGCTCGCTGATCTCTGCACGCGACAGCACTTTACCGGCATTGCGCATGAGGTATTCCAGCAACGCGAACTCCTTTGCCGTAAGCGGTACACGATGGCCCTGTCGAACTGCCTCCTTGCGATCGAGGTCGAGCTCCAGATCGTGGAACACGAGCTTTTGCCGCTCTTCGCGAACACCACTGCTGCGGCGTGAGAGTGATCGAAGGCGCGCCATGAGCTCCTTGAACTCGAAAGGTTTTACCAGGTAGTCATCGGCACCACAATCGAGGCCGGTCACTTTGTCTTCCGTGGTGCCCAAGGCGGTGAGCATGAGAATGGGCACGGTGGAACCCGACCGACGGATGCTCTTGCATAGCTCCAGGCCGTTGATGCCGGGCATGATCACATCCATGATGATCATATCATGTTCGCCCTGTGAGGCCATGCGTTTGCCGATGGTGCCATCGAAGGCCACATCCACATCGTAACCGCTTTCACGAAGACCTTGGGAAATGAAGGCTGAGACCTTCGGTTCATCCTCCACCAACAGAATTCTCATTGATCTTGGAATTGCACCGCGAAGCTAAAGCTGGGCATGATCGGTACCGTGAAAACAGGGTGAACTTGAGGGTGGATCTTGAGGATCAAGTTGGAGGTTCTGAGCCCTGCGTTGCGGGGCTTCACGCTGTTCTCTCTTCCTTCCCGCCGATCCAGCCAAGATGGGTGTGTTTGAAGTGATCGGGATATTTAAGGCCGTAGCCGAAGATGCGATCCATGCTGGCGTGGCCGAAAAGGATGATGCCGGCGAGCATGACCGGATCGCTGTGCAGAAGGAAATGACCAATGAACGCGATCGCGATCGCGAGTCCTTTATGATGGAAGATGTTGTATGTGAATGCGCCGATCCGTGTGTTGAACGCATAGCCGATCATGCCGATATCGGGACCTATGAAAAGCAGCAGATAGACCCACCACGGCGAATAGCTGATGAAAACGAAATGGAGTGCTACAAGGAACATCGCCAATTCCTCGAGCTTCAGTTGGATCTTCATGTTCATGCGTCAGCGCGTTAGCGATAGAAGCGGAAAGCCTGGACTACCGAAGGCGTAGCCGAAGGTAGGAGGACTTGCAGCGTAAAGCGCGACCCGCCTTCGCTGAAGCTTCGGCGGGCCTGCCCGCGAT
>JAEZAU010000126.1 GCA_023430325.1 Bacteroidota bacterium
AGGTGGACCTCATTTCGTTGCCTGGGAGAATAATTTCCATGGACGTGCTCACCACCTTTGCAGCCCGTGTTCGCAGACAAGACCTCCGCAGGGTCTCCGAAGGGACCCTGCGCGTCCGGACATAAGCCTGCCCCAACTCGGCAGGCTTTGTTATTTCCACCTTTGCAGCCCGTGTTCGCAGACGTCATCCTCCCGCTGGCCGTACCCGGCCTCTTCACCTACGAGCTGGTGCCCGGCCAGAAGCTGGTGCCCGGTTTGCGCGTGGCAGTGCCCTTCGGCCGGGGCGGAAAGCTCTACAGCGCCATCGTAAGGCGCGTCCACAACGAACATCCCGGCCACCGGAAACCACGCCTGGTGCTCTCGGTGATCGATGAACGGCCGATCGTTACCGAAGAGCAGTTCCAGTTCTGGGAGCGCATCGCCGACCACTACCTCTGCACACTGGGCGAAGTGATGATCGCTGCAGTGCCCGGACAACTTTCACTCAGCAGCGAGACGCGTTTGGTAGCCGGAAAGCCCGGGGTGATGGACAAGCTAGCCGAAGGCCGCACCGGTCCATTGATGCACGCGCTGGAAGAACGCCATGTGATCAGCCTGCAGGAAGCCGGCGAACTGCTTAACACAAAGGATCCCATGCGCACTGTGCGCGACCTCATGGAAAAAGGCGCCCTGTTGCTTGAAGAAGATCTGAAAGATCATTGGAAGCCGCGCATGGTGAGCTATGTAAAGCTCACGCCGGAGGCTTCCACGGAAGAAGCGCTGCACGGTTGGTTCGATCGGTTGGAGCGTGCACCCAAGCAGCTGCACCTGCTGATGCGCTACATCGAGCTCTCGCAGATCTTCAATGAGAAGCCGAAGGAAGTGGAAAAGGACAAACTGCTCCGCCTCGCCGCATCGAATTCCACCGCATTGAAAGGGCTCATCGAAAAAGGCCTTTTCAAGATCGAAGAACGTGAAGCCGGAAGACCCGCCAGGCCCGATGGTCCGGTGGATTTCCCAAAGCTCTCCGATGCCCAGAAGATCGCGCTCGATGAAGTGCGCCAAGCGTTCCAGGAAAAGGAGGTGGTGCTCTTGCGCGGCGTCACATCATCCGGGAAGACCGAGCTCTACATCACGCTGATCAACGAAGCGATCGCGCGTGGTGAACAGGTTCTCTACCTGCTGCCGGAGATCGCGCTCACCGCACAGATCATCAGTCGCTTGCGCGAGCGGTTCGGTGATCGTGTGGCCGTCTCGCATTCGCGTATGGCCCAACGCGAACGCACCGAGCTCTGGCTGCAACTCGCGCGAAGCGAGGATCCGCCATCGGTGATCGTCGGAGCCCGATCGGCAATGTTCCTGCCGTTCAAGAAGCCCGGACTGATCATCGTGGATGAAGAACATGATCCGAGCTACAAGCAGCATGATCCCGCGCCGCGCTACCATGCGCGCGACATGGCCGTGGTGCTCGGCGGCATCCACAACTGCAAGGTGCTGCTCGGCTCGGCTACGCCCAGCATGGAGAGCCAGCACAACGCGAAAGGCGGCAAATATGGCTACGCGGAATTGCTGGTGCGCTACGGCGATGTGGAACTACCATCGATCGAGCGGGTGGACCTGCGCGATGCCCACCGCAAGAAGCAGATGCGCGGCCACTTCAGCACCACACTGATCGAGAAGATCGCCGCCGCCATAGAACGCAAGGAACAGGCGATCATCTTCCAGAACCGTCGCGGCTATGTGCCAGTCTGGCAATGCGAAACTTGCGGCTGGGTGCCCGAGTGCGATCACTGCGATGTAAGCCTCACCTACCACAAATTCCACCACCAGTTGCGCTGCCACTACTGCGGCCGTCACTATCCGCCGCCAAGCAGTTGCGCTGCCTGCGGAAGCAAACGTTTGAAGATGCTCGGCTTCGGCACCGAGAAGATCGAAGAAGAGCTCGGCGAGATCCTGCCCGATGCCCGCATAGCCCGCATGGACCAGGACACCACGCGCGGCAAACACGCGCTCGATCGCATCCTCACCAGCTTCGGCCAGGGCGCCATCGATGTACTCGTGGGCACCCAGATGGTGACCAAGGGCCTGGACTTCGATCACGTGAGCGTGGTGGGCATCCTCAACGCCGACAACCTCATGCGGTTCCCCGATTTCAGGGCGCACGAGCGCGCATTCCAGCTCATGGCGCAGGTCGCAGGCCGATCGGGCCGAAGGAAGACCGCCGGCACCGTGATCATCCAAGCCAGCGATGTGCAACATCCGGTGCTGGAGCTCGTCGTCAACCACGATGTGGAAGGCATGTACAAGCGCGAGATCGAGCACCGGCGCAACCACGGCTACCCACCGTTCCTGCGGCTCATCCAGCTCACGCTCAAACACCGCAACGAAGAGAGGGTGATCGCCACCGCATCAGCACTCGCGATCGCATTGCGCGAAGGCCTCGGCGAGCGCGTGCTCGGCCCCGAAGTGCCGGTGGTCTCCCGCATACGCGATCTGCACTTGCGCCGATTGCTGATCAAGCTCCGGCGCAGCGCCCACACCACCGAAAAGAACTTCGTGCGCGACACCATCGATAGGGTCTTTGCAGAAAAGCCGCATGCCGGCGTGCAGCTGGTGACGGATGTGGACCCAGTGTGATGTCATTCCGGGCTTGACCCGGAATCGCGTAGATGTCATCCCTTCTAGTGTAATATGGGGTGATGTGGGCGGATTCTTGTCAGGGCGTGGCTTCGCCTGCAACTCCTCGCTTGCGCTGCGGGGTTTCCGGCTACGCCACTTACGCAGATCTCGGAGAGCCTATTTGATCACATTGCTACATTAGATCTATGGATCGGACCTATGATACCCGAGGCCGCAGGGTCCCGAAGACGGAGACCCTGCGGAGGTCTTAATATCATGAACCTTACCTGCGATGGAATTACTATTGGCACTGCAAGGTTGAACGTGGTACATTGAGAAAAGACCCAGCAACAATCGATCATACACCTGCCGAGGGACAACTCCTCGTCAGGTATGCTTGGTGCTTGATGCTCCTTTTGATCGGCACTCATACTTTTTGCCAGACATTCGATCTACGTATCGATCCATACGACCAACTTGACACAGAAGGGGCTTGGAGCATTGAAACCAATGCGGCCGGTGATCACCTTGTCATCGCCAGTGCTGGGTTCCAGGACACCGCCACTTATGTTGGGTCAGCGGTTACTTCAATTTCCATTGATCCTGAAGGTAATGTTCTGCAGGTCGATCGTGTGATGCAACCGCTATCGGCCTATCCTGGTTGGTCCAATAGCACTGACCGACTCCAAGGTGGTGGTTTTATCGTCGGTGGGAACATTAGAGTAGTTGATTCCCTGGGCGAAGTGCATTCAAAAGCCGCACTTTTTCGTGCCGATGACTGCGGTATTTTCCAAGCCACATACGAACTACCATGGATAGGAAGCGAAGACATCGGCCGTCAGGCAAAACAAACACAAGATGGAGGGTTCGTGATATGCGGTGAGGCAATGCTTGGTCAGCAAGCGGATGGGTTTGTAATCAAGACTGATCCTTCGGGTTTGCAGGAATGGGTGCAGACATATGGAGGTTTCCAAAATGATTTTGTTAACTCCATCCATACTAAAGAGGGTGGGTATTTCACTGGTGGACAATTCAGATCCGCAGTATCGAAGGATCTATGGGTACAGGCTGTAAATGACACAGGTGCTGTCGTTTGGAGCAAGGTTTGGGGATCTATTTATGATGAACCCAACGCGCATTTGATTACAGCTGCGGATGGCAATGCTTTGATCGCTTCCGGTTACGGGCAGAATTCAAATAATAACCTTAGACATTACCTGGCAAAATTGAATGCGCTGGATGGTGAGATCATCTGGCAGAAACAGTATGGGAGCACTAGTGTGAGTAGCGCATTCTATGTTGTTCAGGAAGTCCAACCTGGAGCGGATCTTATCGCAGCCGGAGGTCACCGTTCATCTTCACAGAATTACGGGGCTTTGCTTCGTACCACCAGCACTGGCGACAGCCTCTGGATGCGCTACTATCAATACTCCGACAGTCTTGTCACCAACAACCAAGGGTTGTTACGCGATGTGCAACCAACAGCTGATGGCGGCTTCATTGCTTGTGGCAGCTTGTTTCCGGTACCTGGTATTTACAGCCAAGATGTCTGGGTGGTAAAGGTCGATCAATATGGTTGCGTTGAACCCGGTTGCCACATCATCACCGGCATGGAGACTCAGATCACCAACATGCGCGATGTGTTACGCGTGTGGCCCAACACGCTCCAGACCTCTGGACAATTGCATGTGCAACTGCAGCTTCCCGATCACTTCACCCCGCGTGGTGATCTTCGGATGATTGTCACAAGCAGTGATGGGCGGCTAGTGAAGGAGGAACGGCTCTCCAACCCCTCAACCGCCTTAACTCTTCAACTGCCTCAACTTTCACCCGGCCTCTACCACCTTCACCTTGCCGATGAAAGCCGGTGGATCAGTGGGGTGAAGCTGGTGGTGGAGTGAGAGCATTTTCGCAATCCCGGGCTTCTGCGGGCTCAGCCTGACAGCCGGAAAAACAAGGACATTTCGCGATTCCGGGTCGGAGCCCGGAATGACATGGCGATCCAGGGTCATGATCGAAGGACAAGATAGTTTCGCGATTCCGGGTCAAGCCCGGAATGACCGATCTGCGTAAGTGGCGGAAGTGGAAAGCCCGGACCATGCGGAGCGTGGGAGGACTTGGAACTGTAGACACGCCATGACAGGAATTCGCCCAAAGAACCTACTCCACCACGAACCTTCCGGTCAGCACCGCGCCAGCGCCGCGCACCTGGTACACATACACGCCCGCCGGCCAGGAGGAGACATCGATCGGGTGGCGGCCTCCCCTTCCCTGCTGCGTGGCCACCGACCTTCCGTGCGGATCGAAGAACTGGATCTCCACCTTTTCCTCCGGATCGATGCGCAGGAGCAGCTCACCACGCTCGTTGGCGGGTGATGGTTGGAACCGATGCTCCACACTGGTGAGCCGCTGCAGATCGATGCGCTTGATGGATGAGTAGCCGTTCACCCCGAGTTCCAGCCGGTAGTAGAGCGTGGCCATTTCGGGCGCGGTGTGATCGATGAAGTTGTACGGAACGGGATCGACGATATCGCCGCAGATGCCGCTGATCATTCCCACAGCTTCGAAGTTGAGGCTGTCGGTGGAGCGCATGATCCGGGTGCCATCGCAGGTGCCGCCGGCGATCATGGTCCACTCGATCGAGACCCAGCCGTTGCCTTCCCGCAATTCGAAACGTGAGAGGAACGGATGTTCCTGGCCGATCGAAGCGATCGGGATCAAGCAGATCAGCAGGAGGATCCAATGTTTCATTCAATGCCGGACAACGCTATTAAAGGTAACCATATTCCATCGGATCGATGGGGTGCGGTCACTTCAACAAGCTTGTCCGTGGCCGGGTGATGGAACGAGAGCGATCGGGCGTGCAGCGCGATGCTTCGATCCTTTTCTCCCCGGCGTGCGCCGTACTTCACATCGCCTTTGATCGGGTGCCCGGCTGCGGCAAGCTGCGCACGGATCTGGTGGAAGGCACCGCCCTGCGGTTTCACTTCGATCAGCGCGAAACGATCGCCTTGGGCCAGCAGTCTAGCGTGCAGGATCGCTTCTTCGCCGCCTTCGGCCGCGCGTGACTTCCTGGCTTTCGGATCGTGCAACAACTTGTGGCGCAATTCCTTTTCCTTCCATTCCGGCCGGCCTTCCACGATGGCGTGATAGGTCTTCTGAACCGCGCGCTGCTTGAACTGATCGTTCATGAGCCGCAACGTTTCGGGATCCAGTGCGAAGAGCATGACACCGCTCACCGGACGATCCAGCCGGTGCACAAGTCCGATCGATGTCATCCCGAGCTGCTCCTTCAACCGATCGAGCACCGATGGATCGCCGGTGGGATCGGGCTGTGAAGGCATGCCCGCAGGCTTGTTTCCGATGCAAAGGAATTCGTCCCGATAGAGGATCGGCAGTGGATCAGTACTGCTCATCGGCATTGGGGAAATCCCGCGAGCGCACGTCCTTGATGTAATTCGCTACTGCGCCGGTGATCGTGGTGTGCAGATCGGCATACCGTCGCAGGAACCGCGGATTGAATTCCTTGTTGATGCCGAGCATGTCATGCAACACGAGCACCTGGCCATCAACGCCACCGCCGGCACCGATCCCGATCACAGGAATGCGGATGCTTTTGGCTACTTCTTCGGCCAGTTTCGCGGGGATCTTTTCCAGCACGAGTGCGAAACATCCGGCTTCCTCCAGGAGCTTGGCATCTTCACGCAGGCGGCGTGCCTCTTCCTCTTCCTTCGCCCGCACCACGTATGTGCCGAACTTGTAGATGCTCTGTGGTGTAAGCCCAAGATGGCCCATCACCGGAATTCCCGCCGTAAGGATCCGTTCGATGCCGCCGATCACTTCACGTCCGCCTTCGAGCTTTACGGCATGAGCGCCGCTTTCCTTCATGATGCGGATCGCTGAATTCAGCGCGCCTTTTGTGTTGCCCTGGTATGTCCCGAACGGCAGATCGATCACCACCAGCGCACGTTCCACCCCGCGCACCACGCTGCCCGCGTGATAGATCATCTGGTCCAGCGTGATCGGTAACGTCGTCTCATGCCCGGCCATCACATTGCTGGCACTGTCTCCCACGAGGATCACATCGATCCCGGCGGAATCCACCAAACGCGCCAATGAATAGTCGTAGGCGGTGAGCATGGAGATGGGGATGCCGTCGCTCTTCATCTCCTGCAGCGTGTGTGTGGTCACGCGCTTCACGTTCTTGAGGGTGGTGCTCATGGGGTGCAAAGCTAGGGCGGGGTGATCTGGATGTTCTTTGCCGCAGAGGCGCAGAGAATGCACTGTACCAGTCTTTCGTCTGCGCCTCTGCATCTCCGATATCTGCGTTGGACCATTGCGCCTTTGGACCTAGAGGAACCCAGGGCACATTTGGGGACCATTGGGTCGTTCGTCCTTCTGAATGCGCGGCAACGGCCTTTAATGGACAGGGAACGGTGAGGTGACCATGAAGCGTTCGTCTATCTTTGGCAGCCTCCGGCATCCTCCATGAAAAAGATATTTCCGTTCCTGCTGGCCGCCATCCTTATCCAGAGCTGCAAGACCGACCTTGAGTTGAATGCGCCTTACAAGGACATCACGATCGTGTATGCGCTGTTGAACCAGGCCGAGGACACACAGTTCATCAAGATCAACAAGGCTTTCCTGGGTGAAGGTGATGCCCTGCTATTTGCCCAGATCCCTGATTCGAACGAATACCGCTCGGAGGATATCGAATACGCCCGTGTCCACCGGGTGGAAGGCGGTGTGCGTACCGGCACGTGGGACCTTCAGAGCATGGTGGTGGATCGCGATCCTGGCCCGTTCTACAGTCCACACCGGTTGTTCTATTTCAGTGACTACGTTGATTCGGTGCAGAATGGCGACTTCTACATACGCAATTATCTGCGCCAGGATGCGGAATATGAGCTGGACCTGATGATCAAAGGAAAACAAGTATCAGCCCGCACGAGCATCGTGAATGACTTCAGCTATGGGAATTCACCGTTGAACAATCCGGTCATCAATCTGTACAATCCTGCGCAGGGCTACACCACGCTCTCCTTGAAATGGAACCAGGCGCAGGATGGCAAGCGTTACCAACTGCTCTGCCACGGCGTGTATTCCGAAGTGATCGACGGCAATTCCAGGCTGGATACCGCGACACTCAATTTGGGGACCGTCATTTCACAGGACGGGATCGGTGGTCAGCTTTCCATTCCGATGAACGGGGAACAATTCTATACCGCCCTGGCCAATATGGTACCGGTGATCCCCGAAGCCCAGCGGATCATTCATGGGATCGACTTTGAATTCGTGGTGGCCAATGCGGATCTCAATACGGCATTATCGCTCTCAGAACCCATCTCAGGCATCGTTGAAGACAGGCCCGCTTACAGCAATGTGAGTAACGGTTATGGTGTTTTTGCCAGCCGGTTGAATAAACGCGTGGAACCACGTAAAGAACTCATGGGCAACTCCTTCAACCATTTGAAGGATGGGCCATTGACAGTCTCACTGAACTTTGATTGTTTCCAGTGGCCTGACATGGCAGTTCCTCAGTGTCCGTAAAAGGACCTGTTCATGCCGTTTTGACAGCGATAAAGCCCGCGACAGCCGCGGGCTTTTGTATTGTTGACAGAGCCGCTGGCGGTGGCATAAACATTGATCGTCCGCACTCGCCCGAAATGGATCGGGTTTGAAGCGAAAGAACAGACACATGAGCAAGATCATCGGGATCGACCTGGGAACGACCAACAGCTGCGTAGCCGTGATGGAGGGCAACGAGCCGGTGGTGATCCCCAACAGCGAAGGCAAGCGCACCACGCCCAGCGTAGTGG
>JAEZAU010000006.1 GCA_023430325.1 Bacteroidota bacterium
CATGGTGACGAACGTGCGCGATGGACAATTCCAACGGTACGCGCTCAATACCACGGTGGTGGATGAAGTGGTTGGCTGGCTGTTGACACTCACCAACAAAAAAAGGAAGTCATGAAAAAGATCCTCTTCGAAGCCGTTCTATGGGTGTTGATCATTGCACCGATGTTGTACCTGATGCAAGCCTGGGAAGCGTTGCCCGATAGTGTGGCCACGCACTGGGGGGCGAACGGCGAACCCGATGGCTGGAGCGATCGCTCAACGTTGCCCTGGATGATCGGCGGTCTTTCCGTTGGGATCTATCTGTTGATGCTGGCCATACCCTATCTGGATCCACGCCGCCGCAACCTGCATGCGAGCGAGCGCTCCTACCATCATCTGCGTCTGGTGATGCAATTGATGTTCGCCTTCGTGGGCTTCGGCATCGTGCGTGGCGCAGAGCTTGGAACGTTCGATGCCGGCGCGTGGCTGATGCCCGGGTTGTTCCTGTTCCTCGCAGCGATCGGGAACTACATGTACAGGCTGCGTAGCAATTATTTCATCGGCATCCGTACACCGTGGACGTTGGAATATCCGGTGATCTGGGAGCGCACACACAGGCTCGCTGGCAGGATGTGGTTCTGGATCGGGATCGTGGGTGCCATCGGCGCTTTCCTTCTTCGCAATGACGCGCTCGCCATCTGGACAGTGACGCTTATCGTGCTCATGGCGGGCGTACCGGTGGTCTACAGTTTCATCCTGTTCAAAAGAGGAGTGGGCCGCGAGGCCGCCCACTCCTCTTGATGCTCGTGAGCGCCAGTTCATGAGGCAACCAAATGGCCGATCGGAATGTCATTGCCATACAGCCCTTTCACCATGCACAGAAACCTACTCTCTCTTCTTGCATCGATCTTACTTGTACTGCCATCACAGGCGCAGATGATCGTGGACCCCACGCCATCAGTGGATGCATTGGTGCTGGACATCTTCCAGGGATCGGGGGTAACCATCAGCGGCGCCACCATCAATGGAGTGGGTGGCTCACCGACCAACGGCGCCGTGGGCCATTACAGCTATTCCGGCAGTTCGCCCATCCCGGCCGAAGGGGTCATCCTTACCACCGGATCGGCACAGGCGGCATCGTATCCCGCAGGAGTATTCGCCAGCAATTCCAACGGCTATTATCCGGACTGGGACCTGAACTTCCTGGCCCAACAGAACATCATCGATGCCACGGTGCTCGAATTCAATTTCATTCCGGCAGAAGATCAGATGATGTTCGAATATGTCTTCGCCAGCGAGGAATATCCTGAATTCGTTTGCTCAAGTTTCAATGATGTGTTCGGCTTCTTCCTGAGCGGTCCCGGTATCACCGGCCAGTACCAGAACAATGCGGTGAACGTGGCGCTTCTACCCAACAGCTACATCCCCGTTTCCATCAACACCGTGAACGATGGCATGCCGGGCACATCCGGTCAGGCTCCCATCTGCGCCAGTGTAGATCCGAACTGGCAGGCCAACAATGTCTATTACGTGAACAATGAGGTCGGCGCCGATATCGTCTATGACGGACATACCACAATACTTCAGGTATCCGCATTGGTGACACCCGGTGAAGAGCACCGCATCAAGATCGCAGTGGCCGACGCCAGTGATGGCGTTTATGATTCGGCCATTTTTCTCCAGGCCGCAAGTTTCCGCAGTGTTCCTTCGCTCACCACCCAGATCGCGCGCTTGCGCGAAGCAGGCATGGTGAACGCCTGGTTCAATGATGAAGGCGCCTTGTTGATCGATGCGGGTGAGAAGGAGATCGGTTCTGTACGTCTGCTCGATCTCAACGGGCGGCTCGTCCATCAGGAGCAGGTTAACGCCAGCGGACGCATCACGCTCAACGCCATCGGCCTTCCCACAGGAGCTTATGTCCTGGAGACAGATTCAGACGCCACTGTTCTTCGTGCAAGAGTGGTGAAAGGTTGACCGGCGAGTAGGGCGAATGCCGGCCCAAAAGCGGCCGTCACCGGGCTATCCGCTATACTCCTCGCCAGGAACTTTCTTTGCCGCTTCGCACCCTCTCCTCGGGAGAGGGCCGGGGTGAGGGGCTGCGGGGTGCCGCTCCTATCCCTTTCGCAAGGTCCAGTCCCGCCCGTTGATCCATCGGTGCCTACGGCGGGCACGATCTGATGCCGCAGGGACAACCCTGGCATTTTGCGCGCGTCTACCTTCGCCCACCCATGACCGGCATCCTGCTCGCCACCGGCTACACCTGCCTTCTGCTGGCCCTTATCCGGCAGATGCGGTTCTTCAGCACAGTGCCAGGTCTTCCACCCGATCGTATCGGATCCATCTTCATCTTGAAGATCCTCGCCGGCACCGCACTTTGGTGGATCTATACGTACCTGTATCCCGATCGGGCCGTTGCCGATGTATTCAAATATTTTGATGACAGTGCCATCATGTTCTCCGCATTGGCCGAAAGGCCGAAGGATTATGTGCAGATGCTTTTCGGCATACGCAACGACACGCCGTACTTCAGCGAGATGTACTACATGAAGATGAACAACTGGTTCCGCATGTATGAGAGCAACGTATACAATGATGCGCATACGGTGATCCGGTTCAATGCGCTCGTGCGGCTCTTCAGTTTCGGAGAATTCCATGTGCACACGGTGGTCAGTGCATTCCTCTCGCTTAGCGGAATGGTGGGCATCCATCGCACGTTCGCCGATCGCCTTCCAGGTCGCGAGCGGCTGCTGGCCATCGTGATCTTCCTGTTACCATCACTGCTGCTCTGGGCCAGCGGGGTCATCAAGGAGAGCCTGTTGTTCTTCGGGTTGGGAGTATTGCTGTACCAGGTGCGATCGTTCAAGCAACGGATCTCCGTGGGCAGGATCATTCTCTTGCTTGCAAGCGTGATCCTGTTGTTCTACCTGAAGGTCTATGTGCTGCTGTGCCTTTTGCCGGCGCTGATGCTCTACCTGCTATCGCGGGATCGCAGACCTCAGTGGGTCGCCTTCTGGGCAGTGATGATCTATGGTGCCGGCATCCTCCTGGCCATGAATTTCCAGAAACTCGCTCCCGGCTTCGATATCCTTTGGTTACTGGCCCAGAAACAAAAGGACTTCATCGGCCTTGCACAGGCAACGGCATCCGGCAGTTTCGTGATGCCCCCCCTGCTCGAACCCCGGATCGAGAGTTTTATTCTCAATATTCCCTACGCGCTCTACATCACATTTTTCGGTCCCATGATCCATTTCAGTGGTGTCCTGGGGTTGCTCTCCGCCATTGAGAACGCTTTGATCATCGCAATGGTGGTCCTCCTTTTCCTCTACTCACGGCCGTGGCGATCGCTGGACCGGCTGCTGATCATCGGTCTCGTTGCGTACGTGGTCCTTCTGGCGCTTATCATCGGTTGGACCACTCCGGTCATGGGCGCGATCGTGAGATATCGCACACCTTTGCTGCCCTTCCTGCTGATCATCGGGTTGCTGATGTTCGATCATCAACGCTTCATTGCCCGATGGCCAGGAATGAAGAGGTTCATTTCCGCATGAAGAACATTCCGATCTTTCTTCTTTCGATCGCACTTCTCTCCTGCTATCAAAGTGAGGAGGCCGATCTGGTGGTGCACAACGCACGCATCATTTCCATGGATGAGGCCGGTTCCATCCACCAGGCCATGGCGATCAAGGATGGGCGCATCGTCGAGCTCGGGCCTGAGCGGCAGATCCTGAACAAGTACAAGGCGAAGGAGAAATATGATGCACAAGGCAGGCCGGTCTACCCCGGCTTTATCGATGGCCATTGCCATTTCTTCGGGTATGGCTTGAACAAGCAGAAGATCGATCTCGCGGGTGTGATGAGCTGGGATGAAGCGATCGATCGAACACAGCGATTTGCTGAAGCTCATCCAGAAAAAAAATGGTTGATCGGCCGAGGGTGGGACCAGAATCTTTGGGCGCAGAACAGCTTTCCGACGAATGAAAGATTGAATGAAATTTTTCCCGATCGGCCGGTGCTGTTACAACGGATCGATGGCCATGCGGCAGTGGTGAACCAGGCAGCAATGGATGCCGTGGGGCTCGATCCCAACGCATCGATCGAAGGTGGCCTGATGATGAAGGTGGATGGCAGACCCACGGGCCTGTTGGTAGATAATGCCGTGAGCGTCTTCCAGAAGATCTTCGATGAAGCGGATGAGGCCACGAAACGTCAGGCTTTGCTCGATGCGCAGGAAGATTGCATCGCCGCCGGATTGACCATGGTGGTGGATGCAGGGCTCGATGTGGGAACCATTGAGTTGATCCGGGAGATGCAGAAGAACGGCGAACTGAAGATCCGTGTCAATGCCATGGTCAGCGATTCACCGGAGAACCTTGCCCACTTCGAAAAGCAAGGGCCGATCGCAGAAGAACGGCTCACGGTACGCAGTGTGAAAGTGTATGCCGATGGAGCCTTGGGATCACGTGGTGCATTGTTGAAGGAACCGTACGCCGATCAACATGATCACCATGGCCTTCAACTTGCGACACGGGAACATTTTCTTGAAGTTGCTCAATGGTGCAAGGAAAATGGATTCCAGATGAACACGCATTGCATCGGAGACAGCGCGAACAAGCTGCTGCTGGACGTTTACGGTGAAGTGCTCGGAGGCCAGAACGATCTGCGTTGGCGGATCGAACATGCGCAGGTGGTGAGCCCTGAAGATCGGCCGAAATTCGCGGAGTTCAGCATCATCCCGAGCGTTCAGCCCACACACGCCACGAGCGATGGAGCATGGGCTGGCGAGCGGCTCGGCCCCGAACGGGTGGAGCATGCTTACGCTTATGAGGATCTGCGCAAGACAATGGGAATGGTTGCTCTGGGTACGGACTTTCCGGTGGAAGGCATCGATCCGCTCCAGACTTTCCGATCTGCGGTGGTTCGGCAGGGAAAGCCTGGGGATCCACCGAACGGATATCAGATAGGCAACGCACTTTCCCGAGAGAACACATTACGAGGAATGACGATCTGGAACGCGATCGCAACGTTCTCTGAAAATGATCTCGGTTCACTGGAAATAGGAAAGCTGGCCGACTTCGTGGTCCTCGATCGCGATCTGCTTACGGTGGATGAGGCGCAACTCTGGAATGCGAAAGTGATATCGACCTTCATCAATGGTGAGTTGATGCGGACAAGATGAGAGCCCCATTCCGCCATCCAACCCTGCCGTTCCCATCGATCTTTCCTCCGCTCGTGACCTTCGGTCGCCATCGATCAAACCATTTGTTCCATCAACTGTCCTACGGGCATAGCCGATCCTTCCGATAACCTTCGAGCCCACGCCCATGAACGTACGCCTTCGCGCTGCAGCGCTATTGCTGCCTGCATCCATCCTTGTCCATGCCCAGGACCTTCCCCCTGAGATGTACTTCAGTTCCGATGGGCACATGTTGCATACCGGCGGCGCTCCGAGTACAGGCCTTTATCAGAAGGAAGTGATCCGCACGATCGACCTGTATTTCTCGCAGCCGAATTATTGGACCCTTCTCACGCAGAACTTTCAGCAGGATATCGATCTGCCGGCGACCCTGGTGATGGACGGTGTCACATACGATAGTGTCGGTGTGCAGTTCAAAGGACAGACCAGCTACTCGCAGCTTCCGGCCGGCTCGCAAAAGAAGTCCTTCAACATCACGATGGACCATGCGATCGAAGATCAAGCGTTGATGGGGTATGAAACGCTGAATTTGAACAATGCTTTCCAGGACGCATCCTTCCTGCGCGAGGTGATCTTCCTTGAATTGATCCGCGATCACATTCCTGCCGCGAAAGCCAATTTCGTTCACCTCAACATCAACGGTGAAAATTGGGGACTTTATCCCAACGTGCAGCAATTGAACAACGAGTACATCAAGGAATGGTTCTTCAGCAACAATGGATCGCTCTGGCGTGCTGATGTAGCGACCAGCGGCGGCCCGGGCGGCGGCGGTGGCCCGCAATGGGGCGATGGCACCGCAGCTTTGAACGATCTCGGGAATGACACCACTTCATACCAGGAATATTACACCCTCAAGCGTTCCGAACAGGTGCAGCCATGGGATGACCTGGTGATCGTCTGCAACAAGCTCAACGATCTGCCGGCCGCGCAACTTGTGGATTCTCTGCCGAGTTACCTGGATATCGATCGGGTGCTCTGGTTCCTTGCCAGCGAGATCGCGTTCAGTGATGATGACAGCTATGTACATAAAGGGAAGATGGACTACTATCTCTATTGGGATGTAGAAACAGGCCGCATGACGCCGCTGGAATTCGATGGCAATAGCGTGATGAAGAACAATGCTGTGACATGGAGCCCATTCTATCACACGGCTGATCCGAACTATCCACTGCTGAACAGGTTGCTGGCCATTCCGTCATGGCGCCAGCGTTACCTCGCACATCTGCGCACGATCATCACTGAGAAAATGCAAAGCGCAACTTTCAACGCGCTGCTCGCGAGTTGGTCGGGCCTGATCGCTTCAGAAGTGCAGGCCGATCCGAAGAAGCTTTACACCTACACAGCATTTCAGAACGAGTTGACGGTGCTGCAGAACTACATCACCAACCGTAGGAACAACCTGCTTGCAAATTCAGAAGTCGCGCAGCCTGCTCCGGTGATCACACAGGCCGCCCATCAAGTGAACGGGGTTGAATGGGCACAACCACTTGCTACAGACCCTGTTGATATCCGTTGCCATGTTTCGTTCACCACCGGTGTCTTTGGCGTCAACCTTTACTACAACCACGGTCTGTTCGGCAACTTTACCTCGATACCGATGTTCGATGATGGCATGCACAATGATGATGGCGCTGGCGATGGTGTCTTCGGTGCTTCGCTGCCCGCCGCAACAGCAATGACCCATGTCCGCTGGTACATCGAAGCCATCGCCAACAACCCGGCACGCAGTGTTTCCTACGATCCACCGGGTGCCGAGCATGACATCTACATCTACCAGGTGCAGTATGAAATGATGGCCGATGCGCCGGTGCGGATCAATGAATTGATGGCCCGTAATTCTTCCACCATGTCCGATCCAGCCGGTGGATTCGATGATTGGATCGAACTCTATAATTGGAGCGATCAACCTTACGATCTCAGCGGACATTATCTCACCGACAACGGCACCGACCTGCTGAAGTATGAATTTCCCGAAGGCACCGTCATTCAACCGGATTCCTACCTGATCATCTGGGCCGATAACGAAACGTTCGAAGGTCCCGATCACGCGGCGTTCGGACTAAGCTCCTCGGGTGAATCCGTCTGGCTCAGCGACGCCAACGGGATCATCCTCGATCACGTAGAGTTCGGCCAGCAGATGGAGGACATGGGTTATGCGCGCGTTCCCAACGGCACCGGACCTTTCGTGATCCAGGCGCCGACATTCGCGGCGAACAATGAATTGGCGGTAGGTATCGGGGAGAATGATGCGATCACGGATATCCTGGTCTTCCCCAATCCCGCTTCCAGCCTGTTCTCTGTGATCACTGGATCCTCAACCGATGTGGTGGTAATGGATGCCACGGGAAGGACCGTCTTCCAGCAGCGATCGAGCGGCCGCATTGATATTGATGCCAGCACCTGGACCAATGGCACCTACTTGATCCGCTGCAACGGAACGGTGAAAAAGCTGGTCATCGCCCGTTGATCACTGGACCGATCGGACCGGCATCTGTAATTTCGTGACCTTGCGGTAACGTTGAAGCAACGTTCCATACCTGTACCCCATCTTGCCAACATGAAGCTCCATTACGGGATCGCCCTGCTCCTCTCCTGCCCCGCCATCATGGCCCACGCGCAGAATTTCACCCTGCCTTCCGAATGGTATTTTACCGATAACGATCGGCAGCTGCATATCGGCGGGCAGCCGGTAACAGGCTTCTATGAGCTGAACACCATCCGGCAGATCGAGCTGCAATTCTCCCAACCTGATTGGTGGGACCAGATGACGGCCAATGAGCCCACCAATACGCGCATTCCGGCCACGCTGATCGTGGATGGCGTGCAATATGACAGCGTGGGCGTACGATTCAAGGGATCGACAAGCGAAGAGATAGAGACCACCCAGAAAAGATCGTTCAACATCAGTGTGGATCACTACATCGATGAGCAGAACGTGATGGGATATAACACGATCATTTTGGACAATTGCTCCAACGATCCTTCATTCATGCGCGAAGTGGTCTTCTCCGAGATGATCCGCGATCATGTGCCTACTTCCAAGGCGAATTTCTCGCACCTGCAGATCAACGGTGAAAGCTGGGGGCTTTATCCGAGCATCCAGGACCTCAATTCCTCGTTCATGCGTGAATGGTTCTTCACCAACAACGGAAGCATGTGGCGCGCCGAACGGCCCGATGGTCAGGAGATAGGCGATTGGGGCGATGGCACTGCCGCGCTCAACTGGCTCGGTCCCGATTCCCTCACCTACCAGGAATTCTATGATCTGGATCGCACCGAACAGTTCCAGCCGTGGGCTCCGTTCGTGAAGATGATCGACAAGCTCAACAACACGCCGCTCGCGGTGTTGGAGGACACCTTGAACAAGTACATGGACGTGGATCGCACGCTGTGGTTCCTGGCCGCGGAAAATGCTTTCAGCGATCGCTCCAGCTACATCCGCAAAGGCAAGGACGATTATTTCCTCTACTATGAGCCGGAAAGCGGTCGCATGAGCACGATCGAATTCGATGGCCGAACCAGCATGCGGCCGGCGAACGTGATGTGGAGCCCGTTCATGAACGCCGATGATACGAACTTCCCCTTGCTCAATCGCCTGCTTTCCGTGCCATCGCTGCGCCAGCGCTACCTGGCACACATGCGCACTTTCATCACAGAGAAATTCCAGTCGGCCGCCTTCAATGCGTTCGTGGATGGATTGGCGAACATGATCGATGCAGAGGTGCAAGCCGACACCAAGAAGCTTTACACCTATACCGAATTCCTGAACGAGGTCATCGCCATCAAGGAGTTCGTCAATGCCAAGCGCCTTGCGTTGAATTCCAACTTCGAGATCGGGCAGACCGGTCCGCAGATCAGCAACGTGGAGCATCTGGTGAACGGCATGCCTTGGGCACAGCCGCTGGCCAGCGAACAGGTGAACGTGCGCGCCACGGTGACCTCGGCATCCGGTATTCTCGCCGTAGACCTTTACTACAGCCCGGGCATCGTAGGCCGCTTCCTGAAGACCACCATGTTCGATGACGGCGCCCACAACGATGGTTCTTCCGGCGATGGTGTTTACGGAGCCACCATTCCCGCGCAGGGGCCGCTTACACAGGTACGGTATTACATCGCGGCAACGGCCAACAACGCCGCGCAAAGCGTCACCTATCTGCCCGCAGGCGCAGAACACAAGGTCTACACATATCTCGTACAGATCCCGGCAATGACAGAGCCGCCGGTACGCATCAACGAGATCATGGCGCTCAACCTCACGTCCAACACCGATCAGTTCAACGAACATGATGATTGGATCGAACTGTTCAATACCACTGCGCAACCGTACGATCTGAGCGGCTTGTACCTCAGCGATAATGGCAGCAACCTCACCAAATGGCAATTCCCGCTCGGCTCGGTGATACAGCCGCTCAGCTACATGATCCTCTGGGCCGATGATCAGGCTTTCCAGGGGGATGATCACGTGGGTTTCGGTCTCGGTGCCGATGGTGAATCGCTCTGGCTCTCCGATCAATCTGGCGTGCTCATGGACCATGTCATCTTCGGGCCGCAGACCGCCGATGTGGCCTACGCGCGCCGCCCCAATGGCGTGGGTCCGTTCGAGTACCAGGAAGCCACCTTCGGCATCAACAACGACCTGGTCTCCGTACCGGAACTGGATGCCGCATCACCGATCCGCTTCTTCCCGAATCCCGCCAGCCAGAGCCTGACGATCACCAGTGAAACACCGATCGATATCACTATCCACAACGCGCTCATGCAAGTGGTATACACCGGCCGCATCAATGCGCGCTCAACGATGGATGTGGCTTCCTGGCCTGCGGGCAGCTACTATTTGCGGGCAGGAAATACCGTTCAGAAAGTGATGGTGATCCGGTAGGTTTTTTGGGCGAATTCCCGGCAGGGCGCGGCTGCGGCTGCAAGTCCTCGCCGGCCAAAAGCGCCGGCTGTGGGCTTTCCGCCTTCGCCACTTACGCAGATCGGTAGTGAAAGGGATGATCAGTCTTTCGATCGGACCTTTTTGTTTAACTTGGATCCGCGTAAAATTCGATGCGAGAGCATTTGATCGATGGAAAGATCGGCAAAACGTTCGCTTTACGTACCGTAATAGTGAATAAGGCGAAGATCTGGGCGGGAAGGGATAGTGGAAATACACGAAGATCTTCGGCAACCCTACGTTGGCGGTAATTAAAGAAAACCCGAGCAAAATGAGCAAATTCCTAAAGCTATCATTAATAGTTCTGATAGTGTCATGTAGCAATAGCCAGACATCAGAAGACATAGGCAATGATACGGATGTTTTCACTAAGCTCTATTCGGTCGATAATGTTGATACTCAGATTTTCACCGTCGACAATTCCGTGGGAGGAATGATTACAGGACGCTTCGGAACAAAGATTCGATTCAATAAGAACACCTTCGTTGACGATTCAGGCCTACCTGTGACGGGCACAATCAACTTGGAGTTGAAAGAGGTTTTGACACCGTTGGACATGGTGTTATGTAATCTGACAACTACTTTTAAAGGAAAACCACTTGAAACAGGTGGGATGATATATGTTAATGCCAAGTCGGGTAACACTAGTCTTTCGCTGGCAGGTGGATCATCATTACTAGTGGCAGTTCCGACCGATTCGGTGCTTTCAGGCATGTCAATATTTAGAGGAGATATTGATTCACTAGGGATAACTTGGGCAGATCCTGTTCCTATTGCAAGTGCACAACGCGATTCCGTGCCTTGGGATATGAGTGCATTTGAAAAAACCACCAACATCAGATATCGTGTTGAAGGCTTCGACAATGCAGATAATTCACCGAAGGAAGTCCAGAATGAAGTTGGAAGAATAGCTTGGAAAGGTGACGGATTGAAGATTGCGAGGGATTCTACTTTTCAGGTTGGCGAGTATATCGTACACTTTATTAAGCAAGAGGAGTTACTTAAATGGAGCGATATATATGTTTCAGAGAAGGGCACCAATTCTTACTTAGAAGACAACAGAACAAACTACATCTTCACACTCAAGAATCTCGGCTGGGCAAATATCGATAGGCTTTACAACGACCCAAGGACCAAGGAGGTCGAGCTTATAACCAATATCGAAAACCACGCTGATTTTAAACTAGTATATGTCACAATGGTAACACAAAGGATGTATTTGCCGGGGTATCAGAAGAAAGATGACACCTTTTCATTTTCTCATGGAGACTACGAAAAGCAGCAGTTACCCGTAGGTGAGACTGCGACCATCATCGCAACCGCATATAAGGAAGACAAACCCTTTTTTGCGATCAGAACAATTACGATCAAAGAGAAGCAATCCGTAAGCTGTAAGTTGGATATGGGAACAGTGGAACAACTTAGATCAGAGTTGAAAGAAAAAATATGAACTACCACCAACATGCTCTTGCCGCAAACCGCCCTCGTACCGTTGCCAACTCCCGTTGAAGGGTGGTACATTTCGTCCTGGAACAAGATCCCCGGCGATCTGCGGCAAGCGCAGGAACGTTAGCACCAATTTTATGAAGACACATAAACTGACAATATTAATCGGACTTTTAAGCACAATTCTTTTGACAAGTTTTGTGGACGACCCTGACTTTCCCTCTTTACCTAAAATCAAGACAATAACGGAATGGAAAGAATGGGCAGACACTTCAAAATATCACGAAAGCAAAAAATGGTTGAAGTCCAGAAGGGAATATTACCCAAATGGACAAATCCAACAAACGCTTTATGTAGAGTATAAAGGGGACACAACTGACTTACGAATTTATAAACTCAATAAAGACTCAACAGTTAAAAAGGAAATATGGTATAATAAGTTTTTGAAAAAATGGATGGATGGAGACACTTATTACTACAATAAGGGAGAAAAACAACCTTATATGACAAACGACCAGAACAACTATAAGTGCTATTACACCTATGACAATAAAGGACAACTAATCGGCAAGCTATTAAAGGACGACAAGAAAGAGAGTTTTGCTGAATATGAATACACCTATGACTCTACTGGACTAATGATTCAACAAATCGAATTCGGTTTCTTTGACGGACAACGTGAAGAAAAAAGAGTTTATGTTTATGAGTATGAAAAAAATAACGCTGGACAAGTAATCAAGAAAGAGATTTTTTTTGTTCCTCATCACACACAAGAGAGTGTTACAAAGACAGACAAGAAAGGTAATCATCGAACAACTTATTATGGTTTAACTGCAAAGACAAAAACAGTAACAGAAACAATCTACTATAATGACAAAGGCGAACGGACAAAAAAAATAGAATACGACAGAGAAAATAAACCGTCAATAATCTGGACTTATGACTATGAATATTACAAATAGACAAGAAAAAACTGGTGCTAACACGGGTTTTGCGTCAGGCGGGGTGACGTACAAAATTGGAGCGTTGTGCATCTATTCAAGTGTAGTTCCAGCAGACAGTTTTGTTCTCCGTAACCCGCCCGAACGCAAAGCCCGAAAACGTTAGCGGCAATTCAGAAAATGACACCTGAAGAAGCTCACAACCTGATACGAAAGAACTTTATTGAGAAAACTCAAAGGAACTTTGAGTTCCTTGTTGCAGACTTTGGATTCAATGAACCTAAAC
>JAEZAU010000112.1 GCA_023430325.1 Bacteroidota bacterium
GGGGTGAGCACCGGCACGCCCAAATAATCCGCTACTCCACCCAGCTCTTGTAATACTTCCCATCATCGATCTTCATCGCCTCTTCTGTGACCTGAAGCGGCTTGAACGTGTCGACCATCACAGCCAATTCATCGGTCTCCTTCTTGCCGATGGAGCGCTCCATGGCGCCGGGGTGCGGGCCATGCGGGATGCCGGCGGGGTGCAGGCTGATGTGGCCCGGGCCGACATCGTTGCGGCTCATGAAATCGCCATCCACGTAGTAGAGCACTTCGTCGCTGTCGATGTTGCTATGATTGTAGGGCGCGGGGATGCTGTCGGGGTGGTAGTCGTACAGACGTGGGCAGAAGCTGCAGACCACGAAGGCATCGGTCTCGAAGGTTTGGTGTACCGGCGGTGGCTGGTGGATGCGGCCGGTGATCGGTTCGAAGTCGTGGATGCTGAAGGCGTACGGATAGTTGTAACCGTCCCAGCCTACCACATCAAAGGGATGCGTGGCGTAGATGAATTCGTGCAGGAGGCCTTGCTTCTTGATCAACATTCGGAACTCACCTTTCTCCGGATGTGTCTCCAGATCGGCCGGGCGACGGATATCACGCTCGCAGAAGGGTGAGTGCTCGAGCATCTGGCCGAACCAGTTGCGGTAGCGCTTCGGCGTGTACATCGGGCGGCGGCTCTCGACGATGAAATGCCGGTTGTCGCTGTCGTCGAATCGCAGCGTATAGATCATGCCGCGCGGGATCAACAGGTAATCGCCGTATTTGAAATCGATGTTACCCAGAAAGGTGCGCAGGGTGCCGCTGCCTTTGTGGATGAAGATCATTTCATCGCAGTCGGTATTCTTATAGAAATACTCGACGGTCTTGTCCTTGGGCGCGGAAAGTGCGATGCTCACATCGCTGTTGGTGAGGATCGTTTTGCGCGCTTCCAGGTGATCGGTTTCCGGCTTCACATTGAAACCGTGCAGCCGCAACGAATGCATGTTCTTCTCGCGCGCGATCTTCGGCGAAACGTCCTTGGCGCCCACGATCTCCTTCACCTGCGTGGGGCGGTGTATGTGGTAGAGCAGCGAGCTCATGCCATCGAAACCGATCGTACCGAAGAGTTGCTCGTAATAGTGCTTCCCTTCGGGGCTTTTGAAGACGGTGTGCCGCTTGTGCGGGATGTTGCCGAGGGTGTGGTAGAAAGGCATGTTTTAATGCGGTGAATGGTGAATGGTGGCTGGTGAATAGCAATAGATGGTGCTAGAAAAGAGTCTCCATGATAAGATCAGATTCACCGTCGCCAATATTGTCACCTGAACCAAAGCCATCATGATCATTTTTGCATCCTCAAGTGATCAATCCAGGATCGAGTGTGTTTGATGATAGATTCACTACCCGATTCCATATTAACGACGTACGTATGATCTGTGAGGTCAACGGATCGCGTAGCTGCGCATTGATTCAATTCCAAAATTTGTTGATCGCTCATGTTACCATAAATCAGGTACAATCCGGTTTTGGAAGGATAGAACACGCAATTACTTCTGAGGTTATCCTGGGAGCCTCGGAGTGTATCTGTTATCAAACTTCCTTTGAAAACTTCTTTAACAGTGATGACAAAGTCTTTCCCGGTCTTTAGAACCTCGCCAAGAAAAACTAGGTCGCTATTCTCAAGACTATTCTGATCAGTCTCCTGAACGGTAAAATATGTAACACAATCACAGGCAAAATGGCTCTGATGAAGAATCATTGAAAGTAAAAGAGCAATTACAATTTTCATATTGCTTAAGTCATCTATTCACCATTCACCAACCACCATTCACCAAGATCCAGCTCGGGGTGCAACGTCCCTTCCTTCTCAAGCCGTTCCTCTTCTTCAGCGATCTGTTTCCGCAATGCATCCGGATCGTTGATCACCTTGGTCTTCGAGCTGCGCGAGGGCCGGCCTTTGCGCCATGTGCGCTGCACATCTTCGGGCAGCAGGTGGATCTCGCGGCATGAAGGCGTGCAGCAACCGGCGTACTTCTCAGCACAGGTCTCGCACTGCACGAGCAACAGATTGCACGTGTTCTGAAGACAGTTGGTGATCCGATCGCTCTCGGCACCGCACTGGAAACAGGTGCTCACCACATCATCGGTGATCCGTTCCGCAAGGCGTCCATCGAAAACGAAATTTTGGCCTTTGTAGCGACTCTCCAGTCCTTTCGATCGGATCTGGCGCGCATAATCGATGATGCCGCCGTGCAATTGCCCCACGTTGGTGAAGCCGTGGTGGCGGAACCAAGCGCTGGCCTTTTCGCAGCGGATGCCGCCCGTGCAGTATAGCAGCACCGGCTCCTCCTTCTTGTCCTCCAGCTTCTCGAGCATCTCCTCCACCGCACCGCGGAACGTGTCGGCCTGCGGCGTGAGCGCGCCTTCGAAGTGGCCGATCAACGCTTCGTAGTTATTGCGCAGGTCAACCACGGTGGCGCCTTCGTCGATCAAGCGGTTGAAGGTCTCCGCATCGAGATGCTGTCCCACGTCCGTCACATCGAAGGCATTGTCAGGCAGCCCATCGGCCACCAGCTTCGGCCGCACTTTGATCGTAAGCTTCAGGAAGCTTTCGGCATCATCCTCCACAGCGATCTTGAAAGGGACTTCGGCGAATTCAGCACGCGCATCGATCGCCGCGCGGAACTTCTCAAAGTTGTGTGTGGGTACCGAAAGCTGTGCATTGATGCCTTCCGCGGCGAGGTAGATCCGCCCTAGAACGCCCAGCACTTCCCATTCCGCATAAAGTTCGTTCCGCAATTCGATCGGATCGGCCAGCCGTACGTATCGGTAGAAGCTGAGCGTGGTGCGCGGAAAGCCTTCGGCCTTCAGGCGGGCCTTGAGTTCCTCGGGACTGTATTTGTTGCGCAACTCGTGCGGTTCCATGGA
>JAEZAU010000132.1 GCA_023430325.1 Bacteroidota bacterium
CATCATCCCAACGCCGGGGCATGATGGCGAATGGATCCTCCCCTCCCTTCGCATAGTGATCGATGTCTATGTAATGGCGCTGTGCTTCGCCATCCACCGCGTACCGGCGTTTATCCGGATCTACCGCGTGATCGGTGATGAAATCGATGTGCCGCTTGAAGAACGGGAACATCTCCGGCGGCAAAGTGAAGCAGGCCATGCGGTTTATGCGGCGATGGCCATAGAAACCCCACGCGCTTGCATGCTCGGCCACATCGATCGGCAACAGTACCGGCACAAGGGCAAGAACGGCAAGGGCTATGAGGGTACGGCGGATCATGCCACAGGCTCGGGCAGGCGCATCTTCACCAGTTCATCGTTCTTCAGGATCGGGATCACCGTGCTCTGATCGGGCGTTAGGCAATACTTCACGTCCGGCAGAAGCTTCAGTTGCTGGATCCTCCGGCGGCGCGGCGCGGCTTTCAGCAGGCTGGCGAAATTGTCGCGCGCCGCCATGTACATGTACTTCGCAGCGATCGAACTATCCTCCTCCACCCCGAACTTCCCGCTCTTCAACAGGCGGTCCATCACCGCACCGGCAAAGGCGGAATCCTCCAGGTTGAACTTGTCCTTCCAGCCGCTGCACAGGAGCAGGATGTTCTCGTTCTGTTGCACCAGCCAATCGCTCAGCGCGGTCAGGTTCAGGAAAGATCCGATCACCAGGGTCTTTGCGCCACGCGCCAGATCGATGGCCTTGGTGCCGTTCGTGGTGGTCATCACGATCGTTTTCCCGCGAAGGTCCTGGTCCACGTACGCGAGCGGCGAGTTCCCATAAGCGAAGCCATCGACCACTTCACCGTTCCGTTCCGCCGCAGCGATATAGCCATCACGGCCGATGTATTGTTGCGCTTCTTCGATCGTCGCTACCGGAATAATGCGATCCACGCCGTTCTCGAACGCCGCCACCATCGCAGAGGTCGCCCTGAGCACATCGATCACCACCACGATGCCCATGTCGGCGGCGTAAAGCGGATACTGCTGCGGAATGAAGCAGACCTCCACCCGGTACTTGTAGTCGCTGTTCTTTATCGGGTCCTGCATCAGGCTTGCTTCAGGAATGGCAGCTTCACTACGCGAGCATTCATCACCTTTCCACGGATGTCGATGAAGATCTCACTTCCTTCCGCTGCGTGCGACACCGGCACGTACGCCATGCCGATCGGCTTCTGCAAGGAAGGGCTCATCGTTCCCGAAGTTACTTTACCGATCACCTTTCCCGACGCGTCCTGCACCGGATGATCGTGTCTCGGGATCCCGCGATCCAGCAATTCGAAACCGACCAGCTTCCGCTCCACGCCGTTCTCCTTCTGCGCCTTGAACCTTTCGGAATCAATGAAATCCTTGGTGAATTTGGTGATCCAGCCCAATCCCGCTTCGATCGGTGAGGTGGTGTCATCGATATCGTTCCCATAGAGGCAGAAACCCATCTCCAGGCGCAACGTATCGCGGCTTGCCAGGCCCGCAGGCTTTATCCCGAAAGGCTCGCCGGCCTTCATGATCGTGTGCCACGCCTTTTCCGCCAAGGGGTTCGGGATGTACACCTCATAACCGCCCGCGCCCGTATAACCGGTGGTGCTGATCAACACCAGGCCCACGCCTTCCATCTCTGCGTACTTCGCCGTGTAATACGGCATCGAACTGATGTCCTCCTTGAACAACGGCTGCAGCACATCCACCGCTTTTGGGCCCTGCACCGCCAGCAGGCTCATGCGATCGCTGATGTCTTCCAACTGCGCATCGAAGGTGTTGTTCCTCTGGATCCAGTCCCAATCCTTCTGCATGTTGCTCGCGTTCACCACCAGCACATAATGCTTGTCATCGCCGTACTCCATGCGGTACACCAGCAGATCGTCCACAATGCCGCCTTTGCCGTTGGGCATGCAGCTGTATTGCACTTTGCCGGGCGTAAGCTTGCTCGCATCGTTGGTGGTGATCTTCTGTATGAGGTCCAGCGCCTGCGGGCCGCGCACCAGGAACTCGCCCATATGGCTCACATCGAACACGCCCACGGCCTTGCGCACGGTGAGGTGCTCATCGTTCACCCCGCTGTACTGCACCGGCATCAAGTAACCGGCAAAAGGCACCATCTTGGCGCCAAGGCTTTCATGGATGTGCGTAAGCGCCGTGCGCTTCAGGTCGGTGGCTGTGGTAGTGCTCATTCTGCCGCGAAGATCGGCAAAAGAAAGGCGCTTGGTGATGCTTTGGGCGCATGCCGCAGCGGATCTAAGAAGATCCACTGCGGCACCGGGCTATCCATTCCAACTCCGCACTCGCAAAAGCCTCGCTTGCGGGGTTTCCATTTCTATCCCTTGCGCGGGGATCGGGGCGGCACGGGTTAGGTGCTCTGGCCGGATGATCGTGGGCGCGTAGGATGACGCAGACGGAGAGCCTGTGGAGGTTTGGATCAACATCGATCAGCATCTTTGAAACCCATCCCTCACATTGCATGAAGGCAAAGCACTACGCTCTTTTGATCGCGGGGCTCCATTTGATCCTCGGAAATCTTATAGCATTTGTAATGATCGATTCATTTGCGGAGATCCTACTGTTATATGTGTTTTTCCTCCCTTATACATTCATATGGGGTGTGGCATCAATGGTGGGACATGATTGGCTCTCGCTATGGTATACAGTATTAGGTTTTGGTGTGTGGTACCTACTCTTCTATCCGCTCGCATGGCTAATTGCAAATCGTAAGCGCAATTGATGAATAGATGCTCACAACTATCGATACCTCCGCAGGGTCTCCGTCTTCGGGACCCTGCGCGTGCTAGACTATCTTCACTAATGTGTCTCCAAACCTCCGCAGGGTCTCCGTCTTCGGGACCCTGCGCCTGCTAGACTAACTCCACTAATGTGTCCACAAGGAAGCTGCGATCAAAGGATGGTGCTGTCTACTTCGGCACATTCACGTGTTTTCGTTGGCTTCCACTCATCCAGGAAGTAGATGCCTACGATCTGATCTACAAATGGATGCGGATCGCATACTCGAAAGGATATCGGTTCTTCGGGTATGTGATCCTTCCCAACCATGTGCACTTCATCATTCGAGTGCCGGATGGCGGATCGATCAACACACTTCTATCGAATGGAAAGCGGTTCATGGCATATGAGATCATTCAGCGATTGGATCGTATGAAGAAAAATGACCTTCTAGATAAGATGCGCATCGGGCTTCGTGCCTCGGATAAGGAGCGAGGTCAGCGTCACCGAGTATTTGACACTTCTACCGATCTGATAGAATTATTCAGCGGTAAGATGATCGAACAAAAACTACGCTATATCCATTTGAATCCCGTGAGTAAGCGCTGGAACCTTTGCGCCGATGCCGTTGACTATCCGCACTCAAGCTTTGCTTTTTATGTTCGCGGGGAGGATAGATCGGTACCATTGACCGCATATCATGAATTCGGATTCCTTGATGGAACGGGGGCGCCTTGGTGATAGGTATTAGATCCCGTAGCGCAGGGTCCCTTTCAGGAGACCCTGCGGAGGTTTAGTATTTCCCAACCCGTCAGTAATAGTGTGATCACCATCGCTACACGCTTCAAGTCCTCAGCCGCCAAATGCGCGGCCTCCGGGCTTTCCGCTCCTATCCCTTGCGCGGGGATCGGGGTGGGCAGGGTGGTTATGTACTAGGACCGTATGATCGCGGAAGACTAAGACTCAGCGAAGATTTAATCCTCCACCTAACGTTTACTAACAGTGA
This sequence comes from Bacteroidota bacterium, assembly GCA_023430325.1. GTDB lineage: Bacteria > Bacteroidota > Bacteroidia > Flavobacteriales_F > PHOS-HE28 > PHOS-HE28. Next base: position 3,749 of record JAEZAU010000132.1, read on the forward strand.
TCAATAAGTCATCTAGTACGATCTCAATTCCATTATGTACATATACATGATCGGGAACCTGACGCTGCAATCCTAATGCTAGATATCTAACTGTATATACTGGAGTGATCTCCTGTTTCATATGAAGCCATTTCAATGTCGGTTGAATACCCTGACCGAACCAATACTGGCCGTAAGCATTGGGATACTCTAAAGCCATTAAATAATCGGACCGTGCCCTCTCTGGATCCCATACTGTTGCCTCTTCTATAGCCCGAGCATTACTAAATGTATACAAACCGACCCCCGCGATCTCAAGTGAATCATGCCAATGCGAAGCGATCAACATTCGGAACTCCAGACTATACTTTACATTCTTCTTCAGCGGTTTTTCCAACTCAACAACGAACATTCCGTAATTACCCAACCATGGCGCTTCATTCAGCGCAGCATTAAGCACAATACTACTTCGACCTGAATAAGGCATTATCATAGAGCAACTTGGCACCCAAGGTTTGATTTCTCTGATCAAGGCACATGACAGAGATGTATCATACGCGATTAAACATCCCCGATATTCTTCCGGATTTTGGTCTACTTTTTTGAATGATTGAACAGAATCATTATGGATCAAAACAAAAGGCTCCCTGATATCTGCATACTTCACGTCTATTTCACCAACTTCAAACCCGTAAAACAATTCCGATTGAGACGAGACTATGTTCGTTGTTATTGTACAGGAAATGACTAAGTACGACCTGAGTAGATCCTGATATTTGTCAAACATAATAGCAGCCTGGTTTCAATTTCCAACTGCGCAATCTAATCATATCAAGACGATCATTTCTCAACAACTTTTAATCACCTACCCCAGCACCTCCCGAAACAACCGCAAATACTCCCCCCTCCACGCCTTCACGCTCCACCTCTCCTCCACCGATCGGCGCGCGGCCGCACCCATCCTGCCTCGCAATTCCGCATCCTCCACCAGCCTGGAGATCTTCTCCACCCACCCCTCCACCGGCCCGGCCAGAAAGCCGTTCACGCCATCCTTTACGATGGTGGTGTTCACGCCCACCGGCGACATCACCGGCGGTATGCCCATGCCCATGTACTGCAGGCCTTTCAAGCCGCATTTGCCGCGCGCCCATTCGTCATCCGGCAACGGCATGATGCCGATGTGGATCGCGGCAAGATCCTGCAACTCGGTATCGCGTTGCCATTTCATTCCGCTGATGCCAAGCTCTTCATCCTTGAACTGCGGATCACCGATCACACGGATGGTGATCCGATCGCCAAATCGTTCCTTCAACTTCAATAATGCTGGACGCGCGTACTGGAAATGCTGGATGGTGGTTATGCTCCCGC
>JAEZAU010000136.1 GCA_023430325.1 Bacteroidota bacterium
GCACGCCAGATGATCGAGGCCGGTCTGCCGATCGCACTCGCCACCGATCACAACCCGGGCAGCACACCCAGCGGCAATATGAATTTCGTTCTTTCGCTTGCATGCATCCAATTGCGCATGCTTCCAGAAGAGGCCATCATTGCCGTCACCATCAATTCAGCTGCGGCCATGCGCCTTTCCGGTGAACTTGGCAGTATCGCTCCCGGCAAACGCGCCAGCCTCATCATCACCAAAGAAATACCTTCGCTGGCCTATCTGCCGTACGCGTTCGGTAGTGACCACATCGATACCGTCATCATAGATGGAGAACCTGTCCGAAAAGGATCAGTCCTCGCAGCCTGAGTGGCAGCCCACGTATGTTCGGCCACCCGGGTTGGAAATGACCATGGGCATCGCTCTCTTCGGGCTCATACTCATGATATTCTTCTTCCTGCAGGCGGGCGTCTTCTTCGCAGGTGTCATGAAGGCATCACCAGAGTTCGAAGGTCGCAACTTGATGGAGCTCATGGCCGATGAGTCTTTCAATGCGCGGATGCAGGAACTGGTCTTCAATGGTGATCTGGTCGCGAAGGAAGCGATCTGGAGCGGCGGCATCGGTCTGCTGCTCATCCTGTTTTCTACGCGGCTTTGGAAACGCACCAACTTCAACACCTTCCTCGGCCTGCATGCACCCCGCGTGCAGGAGCTTTTGAAATGGCTCGGGATCTTCATGGTTCTGGGCATTGCCACGGAGGTCATCTCACGCAACGTGCCCGGTTTCCAGACCGATTTCATGACCAGGATCCTGGGCTCCACCACCGATCGCGTTCTTCTTTTGATCGGGATCGGGCTGGCAGCACCGCTCTTCGAGGAATTCCTGCTGCGTGGCCTGCTACTCGGCTCCATCCGCCACATGGCCGATGAGCATACGGCCGTCGCGATCACTGCCGGGGTGTTCACGCTCATGCACATGCAATACAACTGGCAGATCATGCTGCTCATATTGCCCATGGGCATCGTGCTCGGCTATGCACGCACACGCAGCGGCTCCATCTGGGTACCGGTGGTGCTGCACGTGCTGAACAACACGGTCAGCGTATTGATGCCGGTGGAGTGATCGGTCGGAATGGTTTGGGCGTGCCCCTGCGGGTCGGGCTCTCCGATACAACTCCTCGCTGCGCTGCGGGGTTTCCTCTGCGATCCCTCACGCACATTTAGTCGCTGCACCGCCCTTAGCTTTGCGGCCTTCAAAGAAGAGCCTTCATGCAACATAGACTGATCGAGTGTGTGCCCAATATCAGTGAGGGGCGGGACCGTGTGAAGATCGATGCCATTGCCGCAGTGGTGGAGACCGTGGAGGGCGTGAAGCTGCTGGACATCGATCCCGGCAAGGCGACCAATAGAACGGTGATCACTTTCGTAGGTGAGCCAGACCAGGTGATCGAAGCCGCGTTCCGCCTGATCAAGAAGGCACAGGAGCTTATCGACATGCGATCGCATAATGGCGAACATCCACGCTTCGGTGCAACGGATGTCTGCCCACTCGTACCGATCAGCGGTATCACCATGGAAGAGCTCGTACCCTACGCGCACAAGCTCGCAGAGCGGGTCGGCAGGGAACTATCGATCCCCGTATACTGTTATGAGTTCGCTGCAAAAGAGGAAAAACGCAGGAACCTGGCCAACAACCGCAGCGGCGAATATGAAGGTCTCAAGAACAAGCTGAAAGATCCCGCATGGCGGCCGGATCATGGTCCTGCGGAGTTCACTGACAGCGTCGCTCGCAGCGGTGCCGTCGCGATCGGTGCACGTAATTTCCTGGTGGCGTACAACATCAACCTCAATACCACGAGCACCCGCCGCGCCAACGCGATCGCATTCGATATCCGTGAAGCCGGCCGCGTGCTGCGCGAAGGCGACCCGCTTACGGGCAAGCCCATGCTTGACGAGAATGGTGAGCCGAAAAAGATCCCCGGAAAATTGAAGGCCGTAAAAGGGATAGGCTGGTACATCGAAGAATACGGCATTGCACAGCTCTCATTGAACCTGACCGATATCACCATCACGCCCGTGCATGTGGCCTTCGATGAAGCGGTGAAAAGTGCGGCAGAAAGAGGCATCCGTGTCACCGGCAGTGAACTTGTGGGATTGATCCCGAAAAAAGCATTGTTGGATGCTGCCGATCATTATCTGCGCAAACAGGAAAGAAGCCTTGGCATTCCACAGCGTGAGAAGATCAAGATCGCAGTGAAGTCCCTGGGGCTTGATGATCTTGCACCATTCGATCCGCAGAAAAAAGTGATCGAATACATGCTTGAGGACGCGTCTCAGGAACGGCTTGTTCGCATGGACCTGAAGCGGTTCAGTGAAGAGACCTCTGCTGAATCACCGGCACCCGGTGGTGGCTCGGTTGCAGCCTATGTGGGTGCGTTGGGCGTTGCGCTCGGTACCATGGTGGCCAACCTCAGTGCACACAAACGCGGCTGGGACGAGCGTTGGGAGGAATTCAGCACATGGGCCGAGCGGGGCGAGAAGCTGCGCAATGAATTGCTGTATCTGGTGGATGAGGACACGCGCTCCTACGATCGGATAATTGCCGCCATGGGAATGGGAAAAAGCACTGCCGAAGAACAGACCGCACGCAAGGCCGCGATCACCGAAGCCACCAAAGGAGCCATTCGCACACCGCTTCGTACAATGGAGATCTGCGTGGAAAGCATGGACCTGATGCGGGCAATGGCCGAAAAGGGCCTTCCTGCGAGCATCAGCGATGCGGGGGTTGGCGCATTATGTGCCCGGGCCGGCGCGTTGGGAGCCTATCTTAACGTTCGCATAAACTGTTCTGGGCTCGATGATGAAACGTTCAAAAAGGACGTTCTCGCCCGGGCTGAAAAACTGCGCCGTGAAGTGGACCCACTGGAGGAAGAGGTGATGCGGATCACGCTGCAAAAGGTCTAGACAACATTTCAGGCGATACTGGCGTATAATTTGGTGATACGCAACTATCGCTTTGGTGGCCAAGCTCAAATATCGTCAATGGTCCCGGCGGGTCATCTACTTCTTCCCGTTACAGTTGCTGCTGTTGCACCTGAAGAAGAACCATCTGCTGCTCCTTGCGTGGATACTGCTGTTCCTGTACATCACAGAGAACCTCGGCGTTAAGTACGGCATCCCCTATCTCTTCCTCTTCCCCGAATATTTCGGACGGGTGGGCTTTCTATCCTTCGCGATCACGGGCTTCGCCCTGGGTGGTTTCATCACCGCCTTCAATCTGTACAGCTACGGGATGCACGCTTATCGTTTCCCGTTCATCAGCACCATTTCAAGACCCTTCCTGAAATTCAATATCAACAATGGAGTGATACCGGCGGCTTTCGTGATCACGTTCCTCTGGAGTTCAGCCGACTTCCAATACACGCGTGAACTCGTACATCCGCTCATGATCGCCTGGCACCTGCTGGGTTTTCTAGTTGGTATCGCTCTTTTCCTGGGCCTGGCGTTGATCTATTTCACCCGCACCAACACAGATGTGATAAAACTGCTGGGCAGCGAGCCTCCAGCGCAGGATGAACCCAACGCACCTATCGTGGAGATGATCGGTCCGCAACATGATCACCCCCCGAAAGGTGGTGCCGAGAAACGACAGGCCACGCGTTGGTTGAAGCAGCAATTACGCAGCGAAAAATGGAGGGTGGAGACCTACCTCAGCCCGCGGCTCAGGATCATGCTCGCGCGCAGCAGTGCACATTACGATCATGAACTTCAACGCAACGTGCTGTGGCAGAACCACGTGAACGGCGCCGTATTCGAACTTGTTCTGGTGGCCAGTTTCCTTTTGCTCGGAGCATTCAGCGATGTTGAGTTCTTCTCCATACCGGCAGGTGCAAGTGCATTCCTCCTGTTCACGATCATACTCATGATCATCAGTGCGCTCTTCAGCTGGTTGCAGGGATGGACGGGTACCATCATCATCGGTGTCTTCCTCGCGCTCAACCTGCTCAGCAACCGCACCGATCGGTTCGTCTATGACAATCACGCGTACGGTCTCGATTACACGGTACCACCGGCCATCTACGATCTGCCAACGATAGAACAAATGGCAGGTGACACCGCCCGTCTGAATGCGGATATTGGAGCAATGGTGGCCACGCTGGAGAAATGGGAACAGCGGAATGCCCTGCTGCCCCAGGCATCCGAAAGACCGAAAATGATCCTGGTGAATGCCAGTGGCGGGGGGCTCCGATCCATGTTATGGTCCATGCGAACGCTGCAATATGCCGACAGTCTTCTTGGTGGCACACTGATGGACCGCACCATGCTCGTGGCCGGATCTTCAGGCGGCTTGATAGGTGCCAGTTATTACCGCCAGCTGGCGCTCGTGGACCAGTATGAAGAAAGCCGCCAGCGTTTCGATCGTGCCTTATTGGGTGAGGTCTCCGGTGATATGTTGAATCCGGTGATCTTCAGCTTCGTCACCAACGATATGTTCTTCCGGTACCGCAAGGTGAAGGATGGTGAACATAAGTATACCATGGATCGGGGCTTCGCTTTCGAAAGCCGGTTGAACCAGATGACGCGCGGCCTGCTGAACGTTCGGCTGGGTGACATGGCCAAGGTGGAACGTGAAGCACGAACTCCATTGCTGGTGATCAGTCCTACCTCGATAAATGATGGCCGTAGACTGGTCATCGGATCCCTGCCGATGTCCTTTCTCACGTACAGCACACCCACCAGTCGCACAGGCAGCGCCCAGCCCGAGGCGATCGAATTCCATCGCATGTTCGAGGAACAAGATGCCGACAGCCTGAAGCTCACCAGCGCCTTGCGGATGAACGCGACATTCCCGTACATAACTCCGGTGGTCACCTTGCCGAGCCAGCCGCGTATGCGTGTGATGGATGCCGGCATGAGGGACAATTATGGCTACCGCGTCACGCTCTCTTTCCTGCACACTTTTCGTGATTGGATCGCAGAGAATACCAGCGGCGTCATCATCCTGCAGCTGCGCGATACACAACGACAGCTTGATGTAAGACCGATCGGCACTTCACTGTTGGATCGATTGATGGATCCCATAGGCAGTGTCTACGACAATTTCCTGCGTGGGCAGGACCAGGATTACGATCTCATGTTGCACCAGGCAGCGGCGTGGACCGATTTTCCTCTTCAAGTGATCGATGTTGAACTGCGCCACTCACGCGATGAACAGATATCGCTGAGCTGGCACCTCACCGAGGTGGAAAGAAAACGCATACTGCGCAGTGTGGACCTGCAGAAGAACCAGGAATCCTTCGATCGATTGGTGAGTGCGGTACTTGGTGATCCTCTGCCGCTGGCACTTACCGCCGTGCGTGGGCAATAAGTCCCATCAGCGGATCCTTCGTCACCATCTTCAGTTCCATGCCGTATTCCAGCAGGCATTCCGAAAGCAGTTCCTTGAAGCCGAAGGCCACGGATCCAGTAGCATATACATGCGCGCGCTGCTCGGGATCGAAGAACGTGACCAGGATCTGCGCCAGTTCATGAAAACGACCGATCACAAGGTTGCGCACGTAAGGATGATCGCTGATCGATGCGAGCAGGGATGTTCGGGATGCCAGTTTCATGGCAGGTGCGGCCGAGCGATAGATCTCTTCCATGATCTGCGGCTGTGAAGGGCCATCGATACCGAAAAGCACCTCGGCCACTTCCGGGGGCATGCGGCGATAGAATGCATCTTGTAGAAGCGTGCGGCCGATATCGGCACCACTGCCTTCATCGCCCAGAATGTAGCCGAGCGACGGCATCGGCCTGTGCAATTTCGATCCGTTGAAATATCCGGCATTCATGCCAGTACCAAGGATAAGCACAAGACCCGGCTGCTCACCGCAAAGCCCGATGGCCGCTCCCATGATATCGGTATCCACTTCGATCCGCGCATGCGGCCATACCTCCTGCAGCACCTCATGCATGCGTTCACAACGCTGAAGGGTTCCACAACCGGCGGCATAGATGCGCATATCGTCCACCTTGAAGATCGCCGGAGCTTCCTGAATGAAGAACTGCCTGAGCCCGTCCTGAAATGCGATCGCATCTCCGCTCAACGGATTGAAACCGGGCAAATGCGCACCACCGTTCGGGAAGACCAGATCTTCCCCGCCCTTCAGCCATGCCCATCGCGAAGAACTTCCACCGATCTCCCCGATGAGCGTGTCCATGGCCTAATGCGGATTGAAAAGGAACTTGTTCGGCGTGATCAAGCCGTTCTTCATCGCATACATTACTACTGCAGCGGTATTGTTCACACCGAGTTTCTGCATGATATTGCGGCGATGTGTGGTCACCGTATGAGCGCTGAGGTTAAGTTGCTCGGCGATGCGGGTATAGGAGCAACCTTCTGCGATCAGCCTGATCACCTCACATTCACGCTTGCTAAGGGTGACCGGATTGCATGAAAGAGGCTCATCCAAAAATTTCTCCAGGTCGATGGATGCACGCTTGAGGCTCTCGAGGACCTTGCCGCAAAAGAATTTTTCCCCATCTGCGGTCTGCAACACTGAATCAATGATCTCGTTCGCGGCGCAATCCTTCCGTATGAAACTGGTGACACCGGCCTTTATGGCACTGGTTATCGTCATCAACGTAGGCTCTGCGGTGATGGCGATGAACCGTGTGCGCTTGGAGCGTTCGCGACCCTCACGTATCGATCGGGCATCGAATCCTTCGGTGGTGTGATCGATCAGGACCACATCGGGCTTCAATCTTACGAGCATGGCCTGCATGCTGATGGCATCGTTCGCCGCGCCCACCACCTCAACACGCGGCACATCATTCAGAATGGCGCGAAGCCCGATCAATGAAAGTTCCCCGTGATCGGCAAGTAGCGTTCGTATCATCCTTATTTAGGATCGTTCCAGATAGCGCGCAAAAATAGGTGCTTGTTCTATGACTGAAGAACCGGCGATCATTGCAACGGATGCTGACCGACCTGGAAGCTGCGCCCATCCTCACTTGCGATCGTTCCGGAAAAGATCTCACGGGCCTCTGCCAGTATGTCGTCCACCGTCTTGTACCGCGAACTGAAATGTCCGAGAAGCAATTGACCTACTCCTGCATCACGCGCAAGCATCGCAGCCTGCTCTGCGGTGCTATGTGCCGTCTCCCTGGCACGTGCAGCGAGCATCTTGGTGAACGTGGCTTCATGATAGAGCATATCCACGCCCCTCAAATACGGGATCAGCGCGGGTTCATATGCTGTATCTGAGCAATAGGCGTATGCGCGCGGCCTTGCGGGATCGGTGGTAAGATCGGAATTGCGTAGAACTGTTCCATCCGGAAGACGAAGGTCCTCTCCCGCCTGTACGGATCTGCGCTTGAAATGCGGGATGGAATGCAAAGTCTCCTTTCTCAAATGCCTGAGGGCAGGTCTTTCACGCAGAACGAACCCGGTGCAGGGGATGCGATGTTTCAACGCCAAAGCGGTGACCTGTACACGGTCATCTTGATGCAGGAGTGCACCGTTCACCGGGCGTACGGGATGAAAGGTCAACGGATATCGTAGAAAAGTGCCGGAGACCTTCAGCTGCAGATCGATCACCTCCTTCAGCTCCGGAGGGCCGTGAACATGAAGTGCGCTCAACCTACCCATCAGATGCATGCTGCTGAGCAGACCGATAAGCCCGAAGAAATGGTCGCCATGCAGGTGACTGATGAAGATGTGTTCGATCCTCTGGAAATTCGTTCCCGCCGCCCTCAGCCGCTCCTGGGTCCCTTCACCACAATCGATCAGATACAGACCATCATGCACATTGATGAGCTGGGCCGTTGGATAGCGCCCGCGTGCCGGTAGCGCGGCTCCGGTGCCCAATGTGATTACCTCGAACCTTCGTAGATACATTTTTCAGCAAAAAGCCCCGCCTCAGTGAGACAGGGCCTTTCAGAAGTTCATCTCGATCAGCGATGGAGGACCATGCGGCCAGTGAAGCTCTCCTTTCCGGTCTGCACTTTATACAAGTAGACACCTTCCTGGAACGTTCCGCTCTCGAAGGGGATCTTGTTCGATCCTGCCCGGCCATGCACCTTCTGGGTCCAAAGTTCAGCGCCAAGCAGATCGAACACCTTTATCTGCACATCGGCTGCGCGCGCCAGGGTGAATTCGAACGCTGTCCTGGAGGTGAACGGGTTCGGCACATTACGAATACCGGCGATCAATGGGCCTTGTGTTTCCAGGATGCTCATTCCTTCGGTAACGGTGATGCGGTAACCACTGAACTGGTAGGGGAACGGAATGGGCGACCCCAGGAAATTCGAGTATGCGACCACTTCAAGCACAAGTTCATATACACCAGCCTGGGTTGGTGTTCCCTGGATCACGCCACAGCCGAGCTGGCCCGGCAGATAGGTGCATGATGCGGATGTCTGTGAATTACAATTTACCGACAGGCCGGGAGGAAGACCCGTTACCCCGGTGAACTGAACTGAATCCAGTGACACCCCTTGGTACTGCGGATCGATGAGGCCTGCGTCATTGGGAATGAGCAGATCGAGCTGCTGGATATAGGGCATGTTCACCGAACCCGAAACAAAATTGATCGTTGTATCCGGCCATACGCCGAACACACTATCCTGGTACATAGGGTTCGGCGTACACTGAGCGTTTGCGCCGGCGCCGATAAGAGCAAGAAGGAACGCGAGTAGGAGTTTCTTCATACGCAGTTCAATTTTGCTTGTTCACATCCTTTTCGATCTCTTCCATATACAAAAGGTCCACTGCTTCGGAAGCCGTAGGTGTTATGGAAAGAACGCTTTCGAGCTGAGAGATCTGAACAAGTTTCTGCACGCTTTCCTGCAAACCACAGACCACGAGCGAACCATTCACACTCTTGCATAGGCGATTGGCCACCAATAGAGCACTAAGGCCGGAAGAATCGCAGTATCGTGTGGAGGTAAGGTCGATGATCACATTCCGGATACCGGTCTTGTTCAAATAGACCAGCTCACTCTTCAGCTCAGGCGCGCACGTGGTATCCAACTTATCAACATTGCTGGTGACAAGGGTGTACCGGCCTTTATCCTCGATCGTGAAATTCATGGGTGGTGGCTTCCGGTCAAAGATAATCAGCCGCTTTGATCGGCCAAGTACCGTTGGAAGGATCTTTTGATTAGTTCGCCGATCGGGGTATGCGTGCTGCGAGCAGGTACAGCACAGCCATTCGAATGGCCACCCCGTTCTCCACCTGTTCCAATACGATACTATTGGCATGATCGGCCACCTGAGTGGTAACCTCTACGCCCCTGTTGATAGGGCCCGGATGCATGATGACCACATCCTTGCCTATTCGCTTATACCTCGGAAGGTCAAGACCATAGAGCATCGCATATTCACGCAGACTGGGGAAATTACCGATGCCGTCACCGCCCTGCCGCTCCAATTGTATCCTCAACATATTGGCCACATCGCACCATTTCAATGCACGGTCCAGATCATGCTCGATCTTCACTCCCAGGGTGGTTATGTAGGGGGGCATCAGTGTCGCGGGGCCACAAAGCATCACCTCGGCCCCGAGCTTTTGCAGGCAGAAGATATTGCTCAACGCCACACGGCTGTGGAGGATATCACCTACAATAAGCACTTTCATACCCTTCACCTTGCCGAGTTTCTGCCTTATGCTGTAGGCATCGAGCAATGCCTGGGTAGGGTGTTCATGAGTACCATCACCGGCGTTTACGATACTGGCCTTTACATGGCGGCTGAGGAAAAGCGCCGCCCCCGGATCGGGATGCCGCATCACTACCATATCCACTTTCATGGCCAGGATGTTGTTCACCGTATCCACCAGGGTCTCACCCTTGCTCACGCTGCTTCCGCTGGAAGAGAAATTGACCACATCGGCACTCAGCCTTTTTTCTGCCAGTTCGAAGCTTACGCGCGTGCGGGTGCTGCTTTCGAAGAACAGATTGGCAATGGTGATGTCGCGCAGCGAAGGAACTTTCTTGATAGGCCTGTTCAACACCTCTTTGAAGCCATCGGCCGTACGGAAAATCAGATCGATATCTTCGGGAGTGAGCTCCTTGATGCCGAGCAGATGTTCTGTGCTCAACTGATCGCTCATCTGGTCCGGGTTGATGATCGTTCCTTCTCAACACCGTCCGAGACCAGGAGCATGACCTTGTCCTCCCCGTCGGTCTCCTTCCATTCCACCGTAACATGCTGCCCGGCGATACTGTCCACCTGCTTGCCCACATAATCCGGCTGTATGGGCAGTTCACGGCTGAATCGCCGGTCCACCAGCACCAGCAACTGCACCCCTGCAGGCCTTCCGAAGGCCAGTAAAGCATCCAGCCCTGCCCGTATGGTACGGCCGGTGAACAATACATCATCCACAAGGATCACCTGGCGACCATCCAGATCGAATTCGAGCTGTGTGCTGAAGGGTGATGGTGGTGAGGACCGGTGCCTGAAATCATCACGATGGAAGGTGATGTCCAATTCACCATATTCGAACTTCTCAGATCCGATTATCCGAAGGAGTTCATGGCGGAGCCTTCTGGCCAGCAGTACCCCTCGTGGCTGAAGGCCGATCAACGCCACATGGCGAAGATCTCCATGATCCTCGATCAACTGGTGACAAAGCCTGCCGATAGTGAGACCCAGGGCCTTGCTACCGAGAATGGGGACCGGCCGCATCGGCAGCGAAGATAGGCCGGCAGGCCGAACCGCAATACTTCCTCTGTCCATCGCTGAAAGTCTCCTCTGGATCGAGAGCGACCGACAGCCGCGCCCGTATGAGCAGCTCCTATCAACCAGCATTCATCAGTCGCAAGCGTCCAAGAACAAGAAGGCGGGCTTGTGGCCCGCCTTCTTTCAATGTTTTTTAGCACGATCACTCCTCCACCACCTCGAAGGGGATGGTGCGCACAACATCGCGGTGGAAGGTTACTTCCGCCTCGTACTTGCCTACGCTCTTGATCGCTTCGCCTTTGATCTTGATGTTCTTGCGGTCCACCTCGAAGCCAAGTGCACGGATGGCATCAGCTATCTGGATGGTGTTCACACTACCGAAGATCTTACCTTTCTCACCCACTTTGGCCCCGATCTTCAAGGTCTTGTCGTTCAAGCCATTGGCCATCGACTCAGCCTTATCCTTGATCTTGGCCTCCTTGTGGGCACGCTGTTTCATGGTCTCTGCCAGCTGCTTCTTCTCGCTCTGGGTCGCAACAACAGCGAAGCCTCGGGGCAACAGGAAGTTACGGGCATAACCATCACGCACTTTCACCACATCGTTGGCATAGCCAAGATGCTCCACGTCTTGTTTCAGGATCACTTCCATTTTCGTAGTGGTGTCAGTGGTTTACTTCAGCATATCGGCCACGTACGGCATAAGGGCCAGGTGGCGGCTGCGCTTGATCGCCTGGCCCACCTTGCGCTGGTACTTCAGGCTGGTGCCGGTGAGGCGGCGCGGAAGGATCTTGCCCTGCTCGTTCACGAAACGCAGCAGAAAATCACCGTCCTTGTAATCGATGTAAGTAATGCCCATCTTCTTGAAGCGGCAATACTTCTCCTTCTTCGTCTCTATCGCGATCGGCGTCAGATAGCGGATCTCGCTGTTGTCTGCTGACATGGCTCTTTACGCGTTAACGTTCGTTGGTTCAACGGTCTTCTTCGCGGCGGCTGGCTGCTTGTTGCGGCGCTTCTCAGCGAAGGCCACGTGATGCTTGTCCATGGCCACGGTGAGGAAACGGATGATCCGTTCATCGCGACGGTATTCGGTCTCGAGCTTGGCTACGAAAGCAGGTTCGCTCTCGAACTCGATCAGGTGGTAGAAGCCCGTGGACTTCTTCTGGATCGGATACGCCAGCTTGCGCATCCCCCAGTCCTCTTCATGGCGGATCTTACCATTGCCTCCTTTAATGAGGTCTTTGAACTTGTTCACCGCCTCCTTTGCCTGATCCTCAGACAAAACGGGAGTTAGAATGAAGACGGTCTCGTACCGGTTGGTCATACTGTCCTTTCGGTTAAATGGGCGGCAAAGGTAGGGAAAAGGTTGGAATGTTGGAGGTTGGGGGTTGAAATGGTTGGGGCTGGGCAGTTGTCATTCCGGGCTTGACCCGGAATCGCGCATTTGAACGACCGAGATACGAGTAGGAATATGGGCGCCTTAACGGGCTGTCCGCTGTAGTTGCCTTTGCCGAGCCAGCGGTCAGGGCGCTCCGGGGGCTTCCTTCGGTCGCCTCCTCGCTGCTCCTGCCCACAGGCCCGTTCTGCGGCAAGCTGCCGCTCCCATCCCGGGCGCGGGTTCCCATTCACCGGCATCTACGGCCTACCGATTATCTTTGGCAAAAGCCATTGAAATGGAAACTGTTCACCTGCCTATACTGATCGAGACCGATGAAGATGGTGTCTACATCGTCAGCTGTCCGATGTTCAAAGGCTGCCATTCATATGGTGCAACAGTGGAAGAGGCAATGGCGAATATCA
>JAEZAU010000170.1 GCA_023430325.1 Bacteroidota bacterium
ATGTTCTCCATCACGCTCAGCTCATCGATGAGGTTGAAGCTCTGGAACACGAAACCGATGTTGTTCTTCCGCACCGACGCACGCTGTCGTTCGTTGTACTTGCTCACGTCCTCACCCTTCACCAGAAATTGTCCGGCAGAAGGATTGTCGAGCAGACCAAGGATGTTGAGCAGCGTGGATTTGCCGCATCCGCTGGGCCCCATGATCGCAACGAACTCGCCCTGCTGGATCGAAATGTTCACGTTCTGCAAGGCGGTTGTTTCGACTTCATCGGTGCGGTAGACGCGGGAGAGGTTGGTTGTGCGTAGGATGTTCATTTGAAAGTTGAGGTGGTTGAGGGGTTGAGGTAGTTGAGGAGTTGACGGTCTGGCCGGTTCAGTGTTAAGCAGGACGGAGCATTCAACTATGCAACTCCTCAACTACCCCAACTTCATTATTCAAGCAATATCTCCTCCGCATTGTTGAACGCTTCATATCTGGATGTGATCACTTGTTCGCCGGGTTTCAGGCCTTCGAGTACTTCGTAGTGTTCCGGATTCTGGCGGCCGAGGCGTACTTCACGTTTCTCGGCTTTTCCATCATCACCGAACACGTAGACCCAGCTTCCACCTGTATCCTGGAACCAGTTTCCGCGTGGCACGATAACGGCCTCCTGTTCCTCGCTCAATTGGAGCTTCACCTGCAGCGATTGGCCGCGGCGGATCGCATCAGGTACTTCTTCCACAAAATGCATGTCCGCCTCGAACTCGCCGTTGGTCACTGCCGGAAAGATCTTCGATATCGTAAGTCGATATTCCTTCCCGCCGAACTGGAATGTGCCTTCGAGCTCTTCATATACGCGGCCTACATAATGCTCCCCCACCCGCACGCGCACCTTCAACGCATCGAGCACATCGATCTGCGCGATCCTTGATCCCTGCGTGACCGTCTGCCCTACCTCTGCACGCAGGCCGCTCAACTGTCCCGTGATCGGCGCTTTGATCGTGAGATTCTCCAGCGCCTGGCGCAGGAATTTCAAATTATCCTGGATCAGCTCCAGCGATGAATTGATCTGTCCTTCCTGCGTTCTGCGGAAAAGTGAATCATTGCGGATGTTCGCCTTCAATAACTGTTGTCGCTGTTTCGCCAGATCGTATTCCTCCCTGCTGCGCGCATGCTCCTGCGTCGCCACCAATCCTTTGCTGGCGAGCGCATCGTTCATCTCCCATGTCCGTTCGATCTGCTTCATCTCATATTCCAACTGCACCAATTGCTGTTTCCAGTTGTTGGTCTGCTGGTCCATGTTGAGCCGCGTGTTGCGCAGGTTGTTCTGCTGATCGAGCAGTTGCGCCTCGCGGTTGATCGCATCCATTTGGAACTGCTGGTTGCCCAACCGTAGGATCGGCGTGCCGGCTTCGATCGAATGGCCATCTTCAAGAAAGACCTCTTCCACCACACCGCCTTGCACCGCATCAAGGAAGACCGTTCGTATCGGGAGTACATTGCCGGTTACGGGAATGAACTCCTTGAAGACGGCTTGTTGCACTGTTCCGATCGAGAGGCGCTCCCGGGGGACGCGAACGCGGGAATGGCCCAGGCTGCTGCCAAGGAAGATCGACAACGCGATGACCCCGGCGACGATACCGGCCAACATCAACCTTCTCTTGCGCCGCACTGGGCGGGGGTCCAAGGCCCGATCCATGGCACTAAGCTGAGGCGATCGGCAGCGTTCCTAGTGACGAACGGTGATGGACGGGGGGATGGTTGACGAGCGGGGCCGGTATGAGAATGATCAGAGGTGATCGGCATACCCGTTAATACGGGTTCGCGCTTAATGCCGATGAATTGATGAGTGGCTTACAAAGCTTTCCTGCCTTCCAGAACATATGAATGGCCATACATATGTTCACCCCGAAAATGACCCTTAAAATGAGTCTTGAGCACAAGCTCCAAGCTCAGAGCTGCCCAAGAACATATGTATGGCCATTCATATGTCGCTTGTTCGCTTACGTGTATTCACGGTCGCTCGGATCACTTGAAATGCACTACCCGGTCCTGTTGATCGTACGAAAACGATCACATGACGGCCGGCCATCATCTGCGCGAGGGAAAGGAGCGGCACCCGCAGCCCCCCTCACCACGCCATCTCCAAACCACTCCTTCTTTCTCCCCCTCCAGTAGGGGGGGGAAGAAGTTTGAGAGAGAGCGAAGCAGCCCAGGACCTATGGCGACGTACAGCGCATAGCCCTGCCCCACGCCGCTTTGAAGCTCATCCTGTTCTTGACCGGTCGGCGGCCTAGGTCTCGCCCAAAAAGCTCTCCCGGGAATGCATTTTCCTGATCCTCAGACCCAGCGGAAAGAACAAAAGAGGCCCGAAAATGTTGCAGGATCCGATCTTCTGCCTAGTTTCGTCCCCGCTTCCGGCCTTTCAAGTTCTTTGGCGAGACGCGAAAGGCAGAGGCAACGATCAACAAAAACAACAGTCAGTAGAACTCATGAACATTTACGTCGCCAATGTCCCTTACTCAGTAAAGGACCAGGATCTCCGTGAACTCTTCGAAGCATACGGAGAGGTGACTTCGGCCAAGATCATCATGGATAAGGCCACGAACCGCAGCCGCGGTTTCGGATTCGTTGAAATGTCCGACGAGAACGCGGGCAAACAAGCCATTGAAGGTACCAATGGCAAGAGTTTCCATGGCCGTGATCTCGTGGTGAACGAGGCGCGTCCACGCACCGAGGGCGATCGCCCAAGCTTCGGCGGTGGCCGTGGCGGTGATCGCGGCGGATTCCGCGGTGGCGATCGCGGTGGATACGGCGGTGGCGGCGGTGGTGACCGTGGCGGATACGGCGGAGGCCGTGATCGCGGTGGTGACCGGGGAGGCGACCGTTTCGAACGCGGCGGTGATCGCGGCGGACGTGAACGCGGCGGTTACAACGAGGACGAATACTAGGACACAGTTCCTATCAACGGACAGAAGCCCCCGCCAAGCGGGGGCTTCTTCATTAACGATATTTCACGGGCCACCGATCGAACATTGCCGCCAGGTCAACGTCCTATAAAGTCCGTGCCATGGCCGATCCGATAACTTTGATCCCCGAAATGCAGTCATTCCTCATCTTTCGCACTCCTCTCCTGTTCTTTCTATGCATTCTCGGCATCGACCTTCTGGCCCAAAGACCCGGCGGTAATGGGATGCCGATCGGAAGGGTCTATGGAAAAGTGCTCGATGCCACTACGAAGAAACCCGCCGAATTCGCCACGGTGAGCGTGAAGCTTGTGCGTAACGACAGTCTGCTTGGTGGCACCATCGTAAGGACCAACGGCGATTTTTCCATAGAGGACCTGCCACTTGCACAGTTGAAGGTCTCCATCAGTTTCATCGGTTATACAACTACCGAACAGGAAGTGACCCTCTCACGCGAGCACATGGAACGTGATCTCGGTAACATCATGCTGGCACCCGATGCGGAACTCTTGAAGGAAGTGGAAGTGGTGGGCGAACGATCCACCATGCAGATGCAGGTGGATCGCCGCGTATTCAATGTGGAGAAGGATCTCAGCGTGGTCGGCGGATCGGGCGTGGATGTGATGAAGAACGTTCCGGGCCTCAGTGTGGATGTGGAAGGCAATGTGCAGATGCGCGGATCGAGCCCTTTGATCCTCGTTGATGGCCGGCCTACATCACTTACACTGGAGCAGATCCCCGCGGAAGAGATCGAACGCGTTGAGGTGATCACCAATCCATCGGTCGCCTTTGATGCGAACACCACCGGTGGCATCATCAACGTGGTGCTGAAGAAGAACACCAAGCCCGGCTACAGCGGCCAGGTGCAGGCGGGTGTGGGCACCAACGATCGGTACCAGGCGGGCGCCAATGTGAACGTGAAGGATGGCCGCTGGGGCTTCAACCTTTCCTACAACTACAACACATCAAGCAACAACACCGATGGACTTACGCGCCGCACCGATCGGCTCAGCGGTGAGTTCTTCGATCAGGACAACACCAGCCTGAGCACGCGCACCATGCATGGCGGCAGGCTCGGGATCGACTATCAATTGAGCAATCGAAACATGATCAGTGCCTCGGGCGGATTCCGGGTGCATGACATGAGCGGTGAAGATCAACAGGACTACACCGTTGAAGCACCCGGCGGTGAGATCATTGAATACGGCAGCCAGATCAACACTTCCCGATCGAACACCAACAGCGCCAACGCGCAGATCGCCTTCCGCCGCAAGTCGCCCAAGGAAGGCAAGGAATGGAGCGCCGACCTTACTTACAACACCTGGCTTCGCGACAGCCGATCGGACATGGACCAGTATGGCTTTGAGCCCGGCGGCGACTATCTGCAAGGTTCTCCCCGGCTGCAGGACAATATCGGTGGAAGCACTTTCGATGAGATCGTGTTCCAAAGCGACTTCGCCGATCCGATCAACGAAAAGAACAAACTGGAATGGGGCGTGAAAGGCCAGTACAAACTGGACAA
>JAEZAU010000209.1 GCA_023430325.1 Bacteroidota bacterium
TTGTCCATTCCCACCTCAGCGAGAGCTGTGCTGGTGCAACCGTTCGCGGCGGTCACTGTCAACGTGTAGGTACCGGCAACGCAGACCTCTACGTTCTGGGCATCGCTGGTGAAACCATCTGGGCCGCTCCATGCATAGGTGACACCTTCGGTCATGCTGCTTCCCATCAACATCACGCACTCTTCAGAGCACGTGATCGTTCCGCCAGTGGCAGTTGCTCCTGGAGCATCGGTATCAAGACCTACTTCAGCAGTATCGGTGCTGGTGCAACCGTTCGCTGCGGTCACTATCAAAGTGTAGGTACCGGCAACGCAGACCTCTACGTTCTGGGCATCGCTGGTGAAACCATCTGGGCCGCTCCATGCATAGGTGACACCTTGGGTCATGCTGCTTCCCATCAACATCACGCACTCTTCAGAGCACGTGATCGTTCCTCCAGTGGCAGTTGCTCCTGGAGCATCGGTGTCAAGACCTACTTCAGCAGTATCGGTGCTGGTGCAACCGTTCGCTGCGGTCACTGTCAACGTGTAGGTACCGGCAACGCAGACCTCTACGTTCTGGGTATCGCTGGTGAAGCCATCGGGGCCGCTCCATGCATAGGTGACACCTTCTGTCATGCTGCTTCCCATCAACATCACGCACTCTTCAGAGCACGTGATCGTTCCGCCAGTGGCAGTTGCTCCTGGAGAATCGGTGTCAAGACCTACTTCAGCAGTATCGGTGCTGGTGCAACCGTTCGCGGCGGTCACTGTCAACGTGTAGGTGCCGGCAACGCAGACCTCAACGTTCTGGGCATCGCTGGTGAAGCCATCTGGGCCGCTCCATGAGTAGGTGACAACTTCTGTCATGCTGCTTCCCATCAACATCACGCACTCTTCGGAGCACGTGATCGTTCCGCCAGTGGCAGTTGCTCCTGGAGCATCGGTGTCGAGACCTACTTCAGCTTCGGCGGTAGCTGAGCAGCCTGCCGTAGTTGAAACCGTAAGTACATAGATGCCTGGTGCGGTCACGATCGGATCTTCATCCAGGCTCGTGAAACCTTCCGGACCTGTCCAACTGAACATGGCTCCGGCAGTAGAGCTGCTGCCATTCAACTGTACGGAGGAATCGTTACAATCAATGGTACCACCTGCAGCCGTAGCATCTGCTGAAGCTGGAGCCGACCCGGACACGATCTCCATGCAATCCGCTGCGTTCGCTGGATCGGCACATGCGCCATCTGGCGGGGATTGAGCCGAGATCGTGATGTTGTATCCCATAACACCGGCTGGGTAGGTCATGGTGATGGTTCCGGAGATCACTGAAGGTGTAGCAGCCGGATTGGTGAAACAGATCGCATCGGAGAATTGAGGTACGGCATTCACGTCAAAACCCCTGAATTCACCGTTGTTGCCATAAACGGGCACGGTAACAGTGAAACCTCCATCAGGGTTGCAAACAACTGTTTCTTCATCGGCCAATTCCAACGCACAGATGGTCACATCATCACCGCAGCCATAACGTGCCTTGAAATTGTTCACCTGCAGGTTGCCGTCGGCGCTCTGATCCCAGATGAGCATATAGAAGTTGTTCGCTGACGTAAAATCTATGCCGATGGTACCTTCCGCATTCGGGGTGCTCCAGGTACTGGCACTTTCACTGCCGCACCAGATGCGGCCGCTCTCATCACCCCACTCCACCAGGATCATATCGCTGGCCGCACAGGAACCACTGAGCGAGTCACCGGCACTGGCCACCCAGTTCACACCCGTGGTAGGCTGAGCCGAGGCATATAGCGCCCACCCTATGTTATCTCCTGAGTTATCATTCAACTGAAAGGAGAAGCTGGATGCGAAAGCACGAACGTCGAAATTCAACCAGATGATCGGCTGGCCGTTCGTTGGGTTCTGCACCAGCGGAATGGTCTGCCCATTACTGGGGTTGAAACAACTGTTCGCCGGAAGGTTTACCGGAAAGGCGTTGCTATCATAGCTGCAACCGGTCTTCGGGTTGATCTGCGACTGGGTATCTGCAGAGTTCCCACAACGGATGATCCCTTTCTTCTGGGGAGCATTCGGTGCATCGTTCACCGTACCATTGAGGTTCCAGTGGGCACCCTCCACCCATCGCTGGGCGCAGTCACAGGGCAACCCCTGGGCTGATATATTCCCCGGTAACATCAGCAGCCACAGCACCACGGCCAATGCCGCATGCATGCCGGACCGCCAACAGTAAGGCAGGGTTTCAACGGACGTAAATGTTCGTGCTTTCATGAGCTTGGGGTTTGGAGCTGCGTCGTCGATAACATTCCGATCTTCGTCGACACATTTCGCTGTTTAGTCGTGCGAAGATGAGGTTTTCAACAAAAAATTGTCAACAACTTCTTCAAAAATTCATCGTTGTTTTCATTTAAATTATTGACTATCAGTAAGTTATTGACAATTAACCCTGCAGTTACGAAATACATCCGTCTCACCAATCGACTCATCCATCGGCCCCTTAGTCAGATCTGTCGAAAGTGGTCGATCGCATTTCATGATCGTATCTTAAGGCCCTTCAACTTATGTTTTGACCATGCGGTACATCAGTATTCTTATGCTTTTAGCGAGCACGACCTCCTTTGCTCAACCCATCATTCAGCAAGAGCATCTTCCTCAAGCCGGCCAGATCTTTACTGCCAACAATGACTACCAGGGCGGTGATCAATTCCTTCCCACACCACCTTCATCTATGGCACAAACGTGGGACTACATATCGGCATTCGGGACGACCGTCGCCGAGGAGGTGATATTCCTACCGGCCGATCAGATCCCTGGAGCGATCCACTTCCCGAATGCGACATCAGGTCTTTCCTACACTTTCGGAACCACGGTGCTGGCGATCTTCTATGCCGCGAGTAATGAAGGATTCAAAGTGGATGGCTTCTACACCCGTGAAGAAGGTGTTTCCACGGTCATCATCCACCATTACGATGATATACACATACCGGTACCCCTGACCTACGGTAACGAACTAACTGTGAATGTGCTGGAAGATGAAGTGAAGATCTATGACGCTCCCGGCACGCCAGCTGAACGTCGCCGGCGCTGGACCACGCGCACCATGACGGCCGATGCTTTCGGAACATTGATCACACCCGCGTGGCCCAGCGGAGTGGAAGTGATCCGCCATAAATACGACACCCATCTTGTTGTGGATAGCTCTTTCACCGATGCCAGCGGAACAGGCAACGGTGCTTGGATCTTCCAGGATGTTTCCACATTAGAGAATGTGGAGGTGGATTACAATTACCTGCGTGCCGGGCAACCGATCTTCGTAATGGAGATCAGTGGCGATGGAAGCTTTGCGACCTATTACAACAGTTCCATTACCACCTCGACAGGACCGGAAAGTGATCTGGGGCGTATCAACGTACTGCCCAATCCAGCCACTGATCAAGTGAACTTCGATCTTGGTTCCGGAGGAATGGAACGGATCGAACTTTTCGATCCAGCTGGACGATCAGTCAAGAACGTTGATGTGCGGGGTCTTGAACGGTATTCAATGTACGTGGCCGATCTCAATGCAGGGATATACGTGTATCGATCCATCCGTAAGGACGGTTCCGTCCATAGTGGCAGGATAGTCATTACCGCGCGATAGGTTCAGCGCTGTGATATTCTCTCATACAGATCATATCGTCTGGTAGAGAGCTCGATCGATCGATGATCGGCCGGTGGCGCTGCACCTTTCGGTTGAAGGAGCCATTGTTGTTCTCCATTTTCAGGGACCAGCGGTATGAAGTGGCGTCGCATCAAGTAGGTCTGCAGGTTCCATTCGTTCCAGGTATCGTAAGGTGCTCCCACCATTCTCCATTCCGGCACCACACTTCCTACCCTGTCGATGTCATGTAGCATATCACCATCACGCAATGGCTTGCCGAACATGATGATCGCCGCAGCGATCGCGCCGATCGAAAGGACCATACCGGTGATCTTCACTCCGAGCATCACCCGT
Organism: Bacteroidota bacterium; assembly: GCA_023430325.1. GTDB lineage: Bacteria > Bacteroidota > Bacteroidia > Flavobacteriales_F > PHOS-HE28 > PHOS-HE28. The sequence goes on from JAEZAU010000209.1 coordinate 3,976, forward strand.
TCCTTCGATCCGATCCGATCGAGAAGGCGGACAAGGTAAGGCGCACCGAAAAGAGCCAGTGCCAATGCCATGCATGGCAACGCAGCCGCCATATAGAACGACTTCTGCACCATGGTGAGCATGAGCGGCAATATTCCGGAAAAGGCCACCAACATCATGGCGATCGCAGGCTTGAGATGTTGAAGCCCGATCGACGAACGGTACTTTCTTGCAAGCACGAGGATCAATGCCAGGATGATGAGCGGCCCGATAAGATTCGTGAAAAGCATCTCCAGCGTTGCCCACCGATCATCAACCGTCGGATCTTCGGCGATGCGCTGGAGCAATCGCTTGTTGACGTAGATCTCCAGTGCTCTGCGAGCTTCTTCATTCAAGAGAAGTAACCCGTAGCCCGCTACAAGGGTCATCAGCATTATCAGCGATCCTCCAAACCCACGCAAGATCTTTCCATCGGTGACCAACATGATCAAGAACGGTGTTGCGATGGGGAACGCTCCAGGCAGACCTTTCGTCAGTGTGGCAAGAAAGACCATGGATCCACCGAACACGTAGAAGATCCATGAGCGATACAATGACGCTTTCACCGCGAACAGGACCGCTGCCATGGTGAAGACCCCCATCGTGTTCTCCATCATGTTGTTGTGATAGCACCAATGTGCGGTGGGAATGATGATCCATAACAATACGGGGAACCAGGCCAGGCCGCGGATCTCCGTCCGATCACTGTTCCACGCTTTCCAGATGGCCACGATAAGACCACCGGTGATCAAAGCCATAAGCAGCGAATATGCACGCTCCACCCAGAACGATGGACCGAAGATCCGGAACCAGAGTGCCTGCAAACCGAAACCCAATGGCGGTTGCTCATGGAAGGTCTCGAGGCCTGCAAGCCCGATCGGTGAATACTTCGGGAACCAGAACGACCCGAAACCGTTCGCCTGGTTATGTGCCACCGCAGAATAGAGCATTCCATCCATGAACATGCCATCCATCGCCAGGGCGGGCAACAGCAGCACGGCGGCAACCCCGACGGTAAGCCAGATGAAAGACCTGTGCATGGATGGCATTGGCGGTAAATGTATCCGTGCTGCGGTTACGCCATAGCTTCGCCGCCGTGTTGAAAGGATCCTGGTACGGCTTGAAGGAAAGGCCGCTGGCAGCGCTGACCTTGATCGCGTTGGTGCCCAGGCTGATCGCAGCATTCTTCAGTGGCGGCTATTTTGCACATGATGACCACTTCCTGATCATTGAATCATCAGCAAGCTGGGTACAGGCTTCCCAATACAGTACGTGGCTGCCATGGAACCAGGCCGGCGATCCGCTACCTAGCGGTCACAGTTTCTTCTACGTCGGCATCCATTATCTGCTGTTCGAATTGATGGAGATGCTCCGGCTCACCGACCCAACGGCGCAGATGACGATAATACGTATTCTGCATGCCGCATGGAGCCTGCTGGTGGTGAGGTTCGGCTACTTGATCGCGCTGGAACTTTCCGATCGGCGGATCTCATGGCATATCGGGTTGTTCCTTGCACTGTTCTACTTCATGCCGTTCCTGGCCGTTCGCAATCTCGTGGAAGTGGTGTGCATACCGTTCTTGATGATCGGTGCATACAAACTGATCAAGGGTGGCACCCTTCCTTCAGCGAACGCAGCCATGATCGCCGGGATCTGGATCGGCATGGCGATGAACATCCGTTTCCAAACGATATTCTTTGCTGCGGGGCCAGGTGTCGCATTCCTGTTCCAGCGGCACTGGCGGCAAATGTTCATGTACGGCATCGGTCTATTGATCCCGCTGGTAGTGATACAGGGTTCGCTGGATATGCTGATCTGGAAGGAACCGTTCGTTGAGATCACCGAATATGTGCGGTATAACCTGGAGCACAAGACCACTTATGGCTCTCTTCCCTGGTACAATTATCTGATCCTTTTGCTGGGCATCTTCATTCCCCCGTTCAGCATGGCATTGTTCTTCGGATTCTTCCGGCGAACGATCCCGTTCACGATATGGCTGGCATTGATCTTTTTCCTGGTCGTACATTCCTACTTCCCCAATAAACAGGAGCGTTTCCTGCTTCCCATGATCCCGCTCTACTTCGTGCTGGCCTATGTAAGCTGGGAACAATGGCGTCAACGCTCCCAATGGTGGTCGATACGTGAAAATTTCTGGCGGAGGACGCTCATTTTCACCTGGTGCATCAACGTTCCGGTCATGCTACTGCTCTGCTTCAGTTACAGTAAAAGAAGCCGCGTGGAGGCCATGACCTTCCTGAAGGACCGGCCTGTGAACGGCCTCGTTGTGGAAGATTCCTTCGAAGGAGATCCGCCCCTGCCCCCGATGTATTACATGCGCCGCTGGCATATGGAGGTGATCATGTGGAGCGACAGTAGTGCCGATCTGGATTCCGCCTTCGCCCGCATTCCTCGCTCTACATGGCCTGATGTGGTGCTTTTCTTCGGGACCGAAGAGTTGGAAGAAAGGAAACAACGCCTCGAAGAGGTGATGGGGCCGCTGCGGATAGAGGGTACTGCTGAACCTGGACTGGTGGACAAAGTGGTGCACTGGCTCAACCCGGTGAACCGCAATGAAACGATCGTGATCGCCCGGGCTGATCGGATCGCCACTACGGCACCATAGCTTCGCACCTTATTGCCGATCATGCTGGAACTTTCACAACTCGACTTTTCCGTATTACTCACCGCCCAAGGTCTCATCGCGCTGCTCACGCTCACCGCGTTGGAGATCGTGCTGGGGATCGATAACATCATCTTCATTTCCATCATCAGCAACACGCTGAAGATCGAAAAGGAACGGCAGACCGCACGTCAGCTGGGCCTGGCACTCGCCATGATCACCCGGGTGCTGTTGCTCCTCTCGCTCAGTTGGGTGATGAGCCTGGACAAGGATCTCTTCTCGCTGTTCGATATTCCCTTCAGCGGGCGCGACCTGGTCCTGGTGATCGGAGGCTTGTTCCTGCTTTACAAGGCAACGGTGGAGATACACGCGAAGGTGCAGGGCCGCGATGAGGATAACGGGAAAAACGCCCAGGTACGCACACTGGCCGGCGTCATCACGCAGATCATACTGATCGACCTTGTGTTCTCATTGGATTCGGTGATCACGGCGGTGGGAATGAGCAATGAGATCGTGATCATGGTGCTCGCAGTGATGATCGCCGTTGGTGTCATGATGCTTTCCGCTGGCGCGATAAGCCGTTTTGTAGAAGCACGACCCACCGTTAAGATGCTTGCCCTCGCATTCCTGGTGATGATCGGCGTAACGCTGCTCATGGAAGGCATGGGCGAACATGTGAACAAGAACTATGTGTACTTCGCCATGGGCTTCTCCGTTCTGGTGGAGATGCTCAATCTTCGGATGATGCGCAACCGGCTGCTGCGTGGCACCGGCGGCGAGGAGCCTGGCGATGCCACACACGTCGGTCCTTTACGGTAGGGAATCCATCTTGATGTTGGAGGGGACCGTACCGCCTATATTGAGCAAGATCACATCGCGATCATTGTTCGCGCCCGTGTAGCGTGCAGATCCGTCCATGTTCACATCACTGCGTGTGTATGCGTTGGTGACATTGGTCGGTATGGTGCCGCCGATGGTGACCAGTATGGCATCGCGATCGTTGGAAGCACCGGTATATTTTATCGTACCATCGGAATTGACATCTCCGGCGAACATCAATTTCCTCGATCCCACCGTTTTCGCGGCGTTCGCACCACCGAATAATAATGCCGAAGAACTGCTCAGGTCGATCAATGTCGCCGTGCTCGAAAGCGGTTGGGCCGTGCTGGTCATGATGCCCAGATGATTGCGGTGCCGCACCGCGATGAAGTACTGGTCAACCGGCATATTGAAGCTGACATCGGATGTTCCGTCGGTGGCCACCACATCTCCATCACGCTGTATCAACGCGCTTTTGGTTGCCAGAACCTGAGAAGAGTTGTTCTTGTTCCGCAGCTCCACCACCACCCAATCCACTATCGCATTCGTGGTGTTCACGGCGAGCACACTGCCGGTCGTGGACTCACCACCGCCGCCTGCGACGTGCTGATATCCGATGTTACTGTAAGGTTCATTCAACGGTATCAACCCGTTCGAACGAAGGGTGGCATTCATCAATTGCGATGTACCATCATAAGGCCCTTCGAGCATTGCGCGTACCCGAACTTTTACGGCCGGGTTTGAAGCAGCATTGGGATCATATCCGTTCAATTGCGTGGTGGTGTTCGCCGGATCAAGCCAGTCACGCAATCGTGTCGAGGCGCTCGATCCATCCCAGCTTTCACTGAACTTGGCACAGTATGTCGGTGTGGTGGCTGCATTGGAACAGGTCTGTCCACCATCCAGCATATGCCCTACCATACGCTTGTTCTGATCGAACATGGGCGCTCCGCTGGAGACCGCTTCCACGATGCCCTGTGTCCAGTAATTGCGCCATGTCTGGAAGCCTTCGTACACATAGGATGTGACAGGACCTGTGTTGAACGTGATCTTCTTCACGTCATATAAAGGGTGATGGATCACCGTACCGGAAGTCGGCGTGTTGCCTGTGCGATCCCAGCCGGCGTAATAGACGTTATAACTGGCGGGTGGTGTATTGAAAAGTTCCAGCAGGACAAAGTCATCGTAGTAGTAGACCGCGCGCAGCGCTGCCCCGGTAAGCGTCTGGTTGCTTGGGCCGGTACTGCCTACGCAGCCTGCCGCTTCATAGTTGAAGTAGAACACCCATTGTGATTCGGTGGCCTGGTAGCAGTGATTGGCCACATGGACGAAGGGCCTGCCCGGTTGTGCCGTGTTATTCAGCAGAACTCCAGTGCATCCCGCCCCTGTAGGACGCAGGAAAAGGACGACCGCCCGTTTCTGGTCCTGCCAGGCCGATGCGTCAGGGCAATTCACATTGATGTGGCAGGCGGCGCTTTGGTAACCCGGATCGATGTCACGGCTTTCCGATCGGAACCTGAAAATATCAAGGTGGCCATGTGTGAGGCTTGCGATGCGCAACTCTCCCACTTCACGCATGGGAGGAATGCGGTATTCAACAATGATGCGATCGCCGGGGAGCACAGCGGTGGCCATGGTACCGTCAGGAGCGCGGTTGGTTCGATCGAAGCCGCCAATGAAGTTCTCACGCGCATCATCATAGAGGTAGACCAGCGCCCCTTCAGGCAATTCCCACCGATCGAATTGAAGGCTGAGCATGACCGCAGCCGGACTTTCCACTACGAGCCGGCATAAGCGCCAACCATTCTCGATATCGATCCATTCACCGTGCGAAATGACATCGATCTCCATGAAACGTTGGACACCGTAGTTGAATTCGCCATCGATCGGTCCATTTCTGAATTCCGGAGCTTCGACCCCGGTGAGGAAGCTGATCACGGGAATGGATGTGCGGTCCAAGCCATTATCCCATTCATAAGGGCGGCCGCCGTGTGACAACTGGGCCAGTGCTACTGAGCTGGCCATCGTTGAAATTAATAAGGATATGGATCTCATTTTCCCCTCGATCGGAGATTGAAGATAATTCCGCGAACGACAAATACAAGTTTCCTATCGACGAAAAGCCATTACTTCCCGATGATCACGAATTCCGTCCGGCGGTTCTGAGCACGGCCTTCTTCCGTATCATTGGTCGCCACAGGGGCCGTGGGGCCGAAACCTTTTGAACTCAACCGGCCACCGTCGATCCCTTTTTCTTTCAGATAGCTGACCACATTGCCGGCCCTGGAATGGCTCAGCGCAAGGTTATCGGCATGGCCTCCTACATTGTCCGTGTGCCCATCCACACGGATCTTCACCGAAGGGTTCTCCTTCAAGAAAGTGATCAACTCTTCCAGGATGAATTCCGAGGCTGGTGTGATCTCAGCGGACTTCGTGTCGTATTTGATGTCGTTCACGCGATAGCT
>JAEZAU010000005.1 GCA_023430325.1 Bacteroidota bacterium
CCGATCCAGCCGTGGCCGCTGTGTGGTCTTTCGAATGTGCTGGTGGCAACGGTATTGGCGAAGGTGAAGAATTTCTTGCTGGGGTGATCCTTGCGTGAAAGCCGATCGATGATGAGGCCATACTCATGGCGCAACATGTTCTTCAAACGACTCTCCACCACGAAGCGATTGCCAGGCTCGGGCCCGTAGATCGCGTTGCTGAAATCCTTGTCGTAGGCGCTCATAGCCTTGGCGATGGTCTGTGAAGAACGGCCTGCGCGGAAGAAATGGCGTACGGTCTCCTGGCCTGCACCGATCTCGGCAAAAGTGCCGTACAGATCAGGATCAAGATTGATCCGCTTGGCTTTTTGGGCCGGACTCAGTACGATCCGGTTCGGGTCATTTTGGATCATGTCTTTCCAGGTCGCAGGTACAAATTTACGGCCTCCGTTCGCGGTGGAAAGTTGATAAGGGTCATATGAGGACCATCATTCCCGGTGGGATCAAGGGTCTGCGTTGCTTCCCAGGCCCATTCCCTGCTCAGGATCGTTCGAAGTCGATCGTGAGTTCACTGGTGAGCGTGCGATGCACCGGGCATTTTCCGGCGATCTGAAGAAGTCTTTCGCGTTGTTCTGCTGAAAGCCCCGCGGGCAGATCCACTTCAACCCGCATGGCCGTGTTCACATCACCACCCTTCTGGCTGCGATCCATATGCACATGTACCTTGAAGGGCATGATGTTCCATTCTTTTCGCGCGGCGTACATCTTCAGCGTAATGGCGATACAGGAGGCCAGTGCGCCCAGCAAAAGTTCGTGCGGCCTCAATCCCAGATCGCTGCCACCTTCGCTTGAAGGTTCATCGGCGATGACCTCCAGTCCGCGCGCGGAGATGCGTGTAAGATAATCGGCAGTATCCGGTGTGGCTGTGACAGTGCGGTGAGAAGTTCGTTCCATTTCCAGGGAAATATCCCTGAAAGATCGATCAAGATCTTCCAGTTCGGCTCAGTTGAGCGAAAATCCTTCAGGGAATTCGCTCAATGCGTACATGGCCTGCATGTGGATGTTGCGTTCACTGGCGGAAGCACCATTGGTGCGGAACCCGGGCAACCGATCGAAAGCCGTGGGCCTGATGATCTTCTTGCAAGCGCTGAAGCTCACAACGCGATAGATCGTGGACTGGTTATTCGGGTCAGGGTCGCTGATGGTGCGGTACTGACCGGATAGATGCAGCAGCAACGAAAGGCGTGCTGGGGAGAACGGTGATGGTCCCATGTTGGCGCTTCGGTACCATGAAGTTCGCACAGATCCCGACATATCGGTACTTGCGGAGCCGAGAATTCTGAACGATCGATGGTTCGATCGTTCACCAACCTGTTACAAAAAGCTTACGCGCACTCTGCAGGCTCGTCTTATTATAACGGCTGAACACTTCCGCCGCGCGATCCTGAATAGACTCTTTCTTCTCTCGTGCCACCCATCCGAGCAACGCCTCTCTCAATATGAACGCTTCGGGTATCAGCAGACCTGTGGTCCAGAGAACAGGTTCCGCCTCCGTGGCACGTATGGCGTTGGTGAAGAAGCCCCGGCTCATGCTGGCCAGGATCATCACTTCCCTGGGTCTGTCATCCACGGGCCTATATACATGGGTGATCTTATGGTCCATGAGCCCGTTATGTCCCATGAAGACGATAAGATCGGCGCCGCCACCGATGGGGATCACTGTTCCTCCAAGACCGATCAGGCTGCGGCCATCTCCACTTGCGAAGAGGAGCAGATCCTCGGTGGCTTTTCGAAGTTGTGTTCCGGCATAAGCATCGGCCACCAGATAAATGGTGCTGTCCTTGTGTTTCCAGACGGCCCTTTCAAGGATGTAGGGCCCATCAGGAGCTCGTGTCTCCAAGCGCACCCATTCGGGGGCCCAATCGAAATGGCTGCGTACACCGAAACCTGCTCCCCATAGGATATTGGATGCAGGATCGGCACCATTGCCGCCCACACCGCTCACTTTCAGTCCTTGCTGAGCTTCGTTATCAGCCAGGGCAACAATGACGTGGATCACACGCGTGGAAAAGACCGGCGAGCATGCCAGGATCACCAATGCCAACAGGAATGGTCGCAGATACATGCGGGAAGGCCGCGCTAGGGACATCTAGGCCAGGGTGGAAGGGCGAAGATACCGGACCAGGACGAAAGCTCTCCAAATCGGAGCTTATTGAAAGATCCCAGATCAACGCATATCGTTCACTTCAACTCCAGGATACCTGGCCTTGTCGAACGCGAACAGATCATCCGCAAGCTCTACATTGGCGTTGAAGCGGTCCAATGCGTAGGTGACCGAATTTCCATCCTTATATAGGACCTGGATGCTCCGGGGTTGTGTCTTCGCTTTATCAACCGCCAATATCACGGTGTGATAAGGCTTCTTTGCAGGATCGGCAGGAAATAGTTTGATCACCTGTGTTGCGACGCCATTTTCCATACGCTCTTCAACGAACTGACTTTTGAAGCCGTTCTCGAACTGGGTCACCAGTTTTGCCGGATCGAGCTCCTGGTCCATTTCAGCGGGATCGCTCAAGGTCACTTCATTGCTCTCCTTGCTATAGGTGTAAAGCGTCTTTCCATCGTTGATGATGGTGTTCTTGTCAAGCACCAGGCGGAACTTGCTTCCTTTCACCTTCATGCTTCCTTGTTGCTTCACATCCAGCTTATCCTTTCCGTTCTGCAACCGGCTGCTGAAATCGGCCTCGAAGGTCTTCCAGGTCCTGGCCTGCGCCATCAATTTGTCGATGATAGCCTTGCTCTTGGGGTCGTCCTGAGCAGGGAGGGACATTGCGGAGGAGAGGGAGAACAGAAGTAACAGAAGGAAGGATCTCATGATGTTCTTGTGGTGCGTCGCTATTTGACAAAGCTTATGCCATCCCGTGCTTTCCAGCGCCATTGAAGGTCTGCCGCGGTTCAGCGTTTCTTGTTCTTGGGTTTCAGCATGGTGCCCCGGCAGCTCGAACGGCCGCAGTGGCAGGCCCAGATCTTCAATAAACGTTTGGTGTATGGTACGTCGAATTCGAAACCATAATCGTACGTGATCTCTTCGCCTGGCCTGATGGTGCGCAATGCTTCAATGATCACCTTTTCTTTTCTGGGATCGCCGCTATCATGCTCATGCACGAAGGCGATGCTGTTGGGTTCACAACTGCTGTTGATCCACCGGGCGATATTACCGCCTTGTTCCGCATCGATGATGTAATGATCGTTCAACGTGAAGAGGAACGTATGACCTGTATCGATGTCCGCATGATGGTTCTTGTCCGCCTCTTCATGGGTGATCAACTTCCCCTTGTATTCAACGATCGGTTCTCCCTTCCTGATCAATTCCTTTGCGAAAACCCCGTTGCCGTGTATCGGGGAACGCCTCCGTACTATCTTCAACGCCATCTGCACTTGCCGGTTTCAGGCTCGCAAAGCTATTCGCAGGGATCAAAGTGGATCAAGATCGGAACGCGTTATGCTAAGTGAGCAGTGTAATACCGGGTTGATTGGAAGTGCACGATCATCGTGCCATGGGATAGCTGTGGATTTTCCTCCACGGCGATCGAGGATTTATTAAGCGGACCATTTCTCCGGTACTGTTCGCTTCCGCACCACTGCTGGCATACGCATCTAGGCATGGAGTTGGCGTGGCTGGCTGTTGCCGCTCGCATCGGAATTTCGTGGTGCAGCTTTTTGGATCAGGGTAATGATGCTGCGGCCGTGACATGCAACACACCAACCACCCCGTCCGTTCGGAAGGACCAGATCTCATTATATCTCAACGCAAGAGGAAGAAAGTTCGGTCAACCGCCGAACTTGATCGTCCCGGCCGCCAGGTCATGATCGAACGACCAGCGCAGGTGCCTGCGGCTTCCCCTGTTCCAGAACCACAAGCCACTTATTGATCATGCAAGAAGTACTTGCTGAAAGCGCGGTCGAAAGTAAGCAGATGACCGAGCTGCTCGAGGCTTTGACCGCATTGAAGCGCGGTAAGACGGGCATCCGGCTTCCCTCGGAATGGACAGGCCTTTCAGGCCGTGTGGCCGATGCCTTCAACGAGGTGGTGGAAATGAATGAGCGCATGGCCGGGGAACTGGCCAAGCTCAACAGGACCGTTGGCCGCGAAGGGCGCATCAATCAACGCCTGTTCATCGGGAACGTTTCAGGCTTCTGGGACGATTCGGTCTGCTCGGTGAACGAACTGATCGATCAGCTCATACATCCAACTACCGAGACAGCCCGTGTTATTGGAGCCGTGGCAAAAGGGGACCTGACGCAGACCATGGCCCTTGAGGTGGATGGTCGTCCGTTGCAGGGCCAGTTCCTCAAGACCGCCAAAACGATCAACCTCATGGTGGATCAGCTCGATTCCTTCGCGGCAGAGGTTACACGAGTGGCGCGGGAAGTAGGTACCGAGGGAAAACTTGGAGGCCAGGCGAAAGTGAAACGCGTGGCCGGTACATGGAAGGACCTTACGGATTCGGTGAACGTGATGGCCGGTAATCTCACGGGCCAGGTACGGAACATTGCGGCAGTTGCAACCGCGGTAGCCAACGGTGACCTGTCCCAGAAGGTGACCGTGGATGTGAAAGGCGAGATCCAAGAACTGAAGACCACCATCAACAAGATGGTGGATCAGCTCCGATCGTTCGCATCGGAAGTAACGCGTGTGGCTCGCGAAGTTGGTACGGAAGGAAAGCTTGGCGGCCAGGCTCAGGTGGAAGGGGTTTCCGGAACATGGAAGGACCTTACCGATTCGGTGAACTTCATGGCATCGAACCTGACCACACAGGTTAGGGCCATCGCTGAAGTTACCACTGCCGTGGCCAAAGGTGACCTTGGCCGCAAGATCACAGTGGATGTGAAAGGAGAGATCCTTCAATTGAAGAACACCATCAATACGATGGTGGATCAGCTCGGATCGTTCGCATCGGAAGTGACCCGTGTAGCTCGGGAAGTGGGTTCGGAAGGGAAACTCGGCGGGCAGGCGCGTGTGGAAGGTGTTTCAGGTACATGGAAGGATCTTACCGATTCGGTGAATTCCATGGCCTCGAACCTCACCAGCCAGGTGCGGAATATCGCGGAGGTGACCACTGCTGTGGCGAAAGGCGATCTCAGCCGCAAGATCACCGTGGAGGTGAAGGGCGAGATCATGGAATTGAAGGACACCATCAACACCATGGTGGATCAGCTTTCATCCTTCGCATCTGAAGTAACGCGTGTGGCACTTGAAGTAGGTACCGAAGGAAAGCTCGGTGGCCAGGCGAACGTGGAAGGGGTCGCCGGTACATGGAAGGATCTTACGGACTCCGTGAACATGATGGCCGGTAACCTTACTGGCCAGGTGCGGAACATCGCCGAAGTGGCGACCGCCGTGGCGAACGGTGACCTTTCACGCAAGATCACGGTACACGTTCAAGGAGAAATTCTCGAGTTGAAGAACACCATCAATACGATGGTGGATCAGCTCAACTCGTTCGCGGCAGAAGTGACACGTGTTGCGCGCGAGGTTGGTACCGAAGGAAAGCTCGGCGGTCAGGCCGATGTACCGGGCGTGGGTGGAACCTGGAAGAACCTCACGGATTCCGTGAACTCCATGGCAAGTAACCTCACCAGCCAGGTGCGGAACATCGCGGAAGTGACCACCGCTGTAGCAAAAGGCGATCTGTCCAGGAAGATCACCGTGGATGTGAAAGGCGAGATCATGGAGCTGAAGGACACCATCAATACCATGGTGGATCAGCTTTCATCCTTCGCATCTGAGGTAACGCGTGTGGCGCTCGAAGTAGGAACTGAAGGAAAGCTCGGCGGCCAGGCGAACGTGGAAGGTGTCGCCGGTACATGGAAGAACCTTACGGATTCCGTGAACATGATGGCCGGTAACCTCACGGGCCAGGTGCGGAACATCGCCGAAGTGGCCACTGCGGTAGCGAATGGTGACTTGTCCCGGAAGATCACCGTACACGTACAGGGAGAAATTCTCGAGCTGAAGAACACCATCAACACCATGGTGGATCAGCTCAACTCCTTCGCTGCGGAAGTGACGCGTGTAGCGCGTGAAGTAGGTACGGAAGGAAAGCTCGGTGGCCAGGCTGATGTACCCGGTGTTGCTGGTACTTGGAAGAACCTCACCGACTCGGTGAACTCCATGGCCAGCAACCTCACAAGTCAGGTGCGCAACATCGCGGAAGTAACAACTGCAGTAGCAGGTGGTGACCTTTCCCGCAAGATCACGGTGGATGTAAAAGGCGAGATCCAGGAGTTGAAGGACACCATCAATACCATGGTGGATCAGCTTTCATCCTTCGCATCCGAAGTAACTCGTGTTGCGCGGGAAGTGGGTACGGAAGGAAAGCTCGGTGGCCAGGCGAACGTGGAAGGTGTGGCCGGTACATGGAAGGATCTCACCGATTCGGTGAACTCCATGGCCAGTAACCTCACCAACCAGGTGCGTAACATCGCGGAAGTGACCACCGCCGTGGCCGGTGGTGACCTTTCGCGTAAGATCAATGTGGACGTAAAAGGGGAGATCCTCGAATTGAAGGACACCATCAATACGATGGTGGATCAGCTCCGATCTTTCGCGGCGGAAGTAACGC
>JAEZAU010000016.1 GCA_023430325.1 Bacteroidota bacterium
CTTGAATTGACTTCACTTTCATCTATCCGCATGACCTGTTTAGGCGGTCATGTGTTCCTTCAACGAAAGTGATCCGCAAAGGTTCCTATCGTGGCATGTACATCGGTGCACCAGGCCCGATCGGCAGTTCAAGCAAGACCCAGATCACCAGCAACAAGCTCCAACCGATGAGGAAGATCACCGAATAGGGGAGCATGGTGCTGATCACGGTGCCGATGCCGGCCTTCTTGTCATACCGCTGGATGAAGGCCACGATCAACGCGAAGTAGCTCATCATCGGGCTGATGATGTTCGTTACACTGTCACCCACGCGATAGGCCATTTGGGTGAATTCGGGTGAATAGCCCAGCAGCATGAACATCGGGATGAACACCGGCGCCATGATCGCCCATTTCGCCGAAGCACTGCCCATCACCAGGTTGATGATGGCGCTTACCAACACGAAGGCGAGCATCAGCGGTATGGGCCCGAGACCCGAGGCCTGCAACACACCCGCTCCCTTGATCGCCATGATCAGCCCCAGGTTCGTCCAGTTGAAATAGGCAACGAATTGTGCGGCGAAGAACACCAGTACGATGTAACTGCCAAGCGTTTCCATGCTCTTGGCCATCCCCCGCATCACATCATTGTCGCTGCGGAAGGTCTTTGCTCCGATGCCATATGCGATCCCTGCGATCGCCGCGCTCAGGAAGATCAAGGCCACTATTCCGCTCATGAAGGGGGAATGCAATATCTCACCGCTCTCCGGATCGCGGAGATAGCCATCGGCAGGAAGAAGACCACCGAGTATGAAGGCCGTGAACAGCAGGATCGCGATCAGCGCCCACAGCAATCCGCGTTTCTCTTCTTTCGTGGCCTTGCGGATCTCTTCCGGTCTTTCATCACCGGTATATTCACCCAGCCGCGGAACAACGAGTTTTTCCGTGACCCAGGTGCCCAGGCCGGCGATGACGAAGGTGCTCACGAACATGAAATAGTAATTGCACGCCGGATTCACCGTATAGCTTTTGTCGATGATGCGTGCGGCTTCCTCACTGAGACCTGCCAGCAACGGATCGATGGTGCCCAGAAGAAGGTTCGCGCTGTAGCCGCCGCTCACACCCGCGAAGGCCGCCGCCAATCCGGCGAGCGGATGCCTGCCCGCAGCAAGGAAGATCACTGCGGCCAGGGGGACCAACAACACATAACCTACTTCGCTCGCCGTGTTGCTGATCACTCCGGCGAATACGATCACGAACGTGAGCAGTTTCTTCGGTGACGCAAGCACCACGGCACGCAGCGCCGCACCGATCAATCCGCTTCCTTCAGCGATGCCGATACCGAGCAGCGCAACAAGCACGGTGCCCAGCGGAGCGAAGCCGGTGAAATTGGTCACCATCTTTGTAAGGATCATGTGCAATCCTTCGGTGCTGATCAGGTTGAAGGGGCGAACTTCCTTGCCCGTTCCGGGATGCAGCACGCTCACATCGGAAAGGCTCACCAGCCAGCTGAGCACCACCACCAGCAGGGCGAAACCCGCGAACAATGTGGCCGGGTGCGGCAGGGCATTGCCCACCTTCTCAATGAACGAAAGGAACCGATCTATCCCGGACTTTCTCTTCGCCGCTGTTTCCATGCAGTGCTGGATCGCTGAAGCGGAATGTTGATGCTTCAGGCTCGGGCAAAGAAAGGGAAAGAAGAGCGATCGGTGTATGGGCCGATCTGAAAGCTTGTCCGGAGATATCCTTTACGCCGTAGCAGTGGAATGCTCGCTGCTCTTCACCCGGCCGGGATATTGTGTGAGCGCTTCGTGCAGGCAATCCACCGCCATGGTCAATTGTTCCTTCTTCAGCACATAGGCCAGCCGAACTTGTTGCAGTCCGGTGGCAGGTTCGGCGTAAAAACCGGTGGCGGGCGCCATCATCACCGTGTGGCCTTCGTGGCTGAAGGATTCCAGAAGCCATTGGCAGAACCGATCGGAATCATCGATCGGAAGTTGGGCCACACAATAGAACGCGCCGTTCGGTTTGGGGCAGAGCACGCCATCGATCGAATTCAAGCCATCCACCAGGATGTCCCGGCGCTCCTTGTACTCCTCGATCACCGAATCGAAGTAGGTCTGTGGCGTTCTTAACGCAGCCTCCGAAGCGATCTGCCCAAAGGTGGGTGGGCTCAATCTCGCCTGTGCCATCTTCAACACGGCATCGTACAATTCCTCGTTGCGTGTGATGAAGGCTCCTACTCGCGCACCGCACATGCTGTAGCGCTTGCTCACACTATCGATTAGCACGACGTTGTTCTCGATCCGATCCAGCCGCATGGTGCTGAAATGTTCGATGCCATCGTAGCAGAATTCGCGGTACACTTCATCGGCGAAAAGGAACAGGTCATGTTTCTCAACGATGTCACGCAGCGTCTGAAGTTCCTTCAGTTCGTAGATGCGGCCGGTGGGGTTGCCGGGGTTGCAGATCAGGATCCCTTTCGTCCGTGGCGTGATCAGGGCTTCGAATTCCTTGATCGCGGGCAGCTCGAAACCATTAACGATCGAAGTGCGCAGCGGAACAACAGAGACACCTGCTGCGATCGCGAAGCTGTTGTAATTCGCATAATATGGCTCGGGAATGATCAGCTCATCGCCCGGTTCGAAACAGGCCATCATGCCGAACAGCAAGGCCTCACTTCCGCCATTAGTGATGATGATCTGCTCATGCGTCACATCGATCGCGTGCTGCTTGTAATATTCCGCCAGGCCCTTGCGATAGCTCTCGAAACCGGCACTGTGACTGTACTCGATGACCTTCCGATCCAGGTTGCGGATCGCATTCAATGCCACCTCTGGTGTTTCGATATCCGGCTGGCCGATGTTGAGGTGAATGACCTTGGTGCCGCGTTTTTTGGCGGCTTCAGCGTAAGGCACCAGTTTGCGGATCGGCGAGGCCGGCATTTGCCTGCCTTTGGTCGAGATCGATGGCATTGCGTTGAGTTTCGCCTGCAAAGGTCGGCTTTTCCTTACAGATAACGCGTTCACAGGATCGGCGGAAAAAGAAGAACCCCTCCGATCGGAGGGGTTCCACATTGTTCAGGATCCACCGGTCTAGTTCTCCACTGGAGCCATCGGGCTTTGCTCCTTCATCGGCGATGCCGGTGTTTCAGGAGCCGCTTCAACATTGCCCTTGATGCGCACGATCTTTTCCGGAGCGTTGGCCGCATTGCTGCTGATGGTGACGCTCTTGTTGATCGGGCCTACGCGCTTGGTGTCATACTTCACGGTGATCACCGTTTTCTGGCCTGGCTTTATCGGTTCGTTGTCACACTTGGGCACAGTGCAACCACAGCTGCCTTTGCATTGGGTAATGATCAGGGGAGCATCGCCGGTATTGGTCACGGTGAATTCGCTGGTACCGTTGGCCCCTTGCGAGATGTTGCCGTAATCATGCACCTCCTTGTCCACGGAGATCTGTGGGCCCGATCCGCCGACAGGCTTGGTGTTGTCCTGGGCGAAAGCACCAAGGAAGGCGGCGCTGAGAGTGAGCGAGAGCAGAAGCTTTTTCATTGGTGTTGTTGGTGTTCTGGTGATCCAAAATTATCCACTATCATGCCGCTATTTCAGGCTTAACAGGACATTAACAGGGTTGGTTGAAGTTGAGGTTGTTGGAGGTTGAAGGTTGGAAGTTGTGATCTCCAACAGTCTTCAGCCACCTCAACTTCCAACTTCTTCAATGTGTGTGCCCTTCGTGGCCTGTTGTGGCGGAGGCTTCAACAGTACCAGCGATACGTACCGTCTTGGCCGGTTCATTGGTCGCATTGCTGTTGATGGTCACCGTCTTGTTGATCGGACCAACACGGTTGGTGTCGTACTTCACGGTTATTACGCTGCTAGCACCGGGTTTGATCGGTGCTTGGTCGCATTGCGGAACGGTGCAACCACAGCTTCCCTGGCAGCTCGTAAGCAATAGCGGCTGATCGCCGGTGTTGGTCACAGTGAAGGTGCATTCGCCGTTCGCCCCTTGCTTGATGTTCCCGTAATCATGCACCTCCTTGTCCACCGAGATCATAGGGCCGCTGCCGCCAACAGGTTTCATTTCAGGCTGCGCCATGGCCGTCATACTGAAGAGGCCGAGGCAAAGGGTGAACAGGAAAGTCTTCATGTTTATGGTCTTCTGGTCGTTGTTACGCCGAAGGTAGAAGAGCTGGTTCCCTCGTTGCATGACCTTAACAAAAGATCAACAGCGGCGAAAGGTTGAGGTGGTTGGATGTTGATGGGTTGAAGGTTGAGGAAGTTTTGGGCGAGTCCCGCCGAATGATCCTTCCTGCGGGCTTTGCCCGCCGAAGCCTTGGCGGAGGCGGGCCGGGCCAATGCTGCAAGTCCACGCGGCGAAGACGCCGCTTGCGGGCTTTCCGCGTATGTCCCTCTCGCGCTTCGCTGTGCACGGAGATCATACTATTAAGTGGACACTCATCTGCACGAATTGATGACCCAATTAGTTTTACTCGCGATGGAAGAACATCAATGGATCATTGTTCCTGCAGTCATTCTATTGATCGTGACCGTTCCAGTGCTCTATTTGGTCATTCTCGATGTAGAAACCCAGAAGCGCATCATCAGGCGTTACATCAAACAGCTCAACGAGACGGGTGGAATTGCAAACAGCGTAACATGGGAGCATATGAGGAATGCGTTCTTCGTGATGCCAGCGTGGCTATTCCGAATTCCTGATCGGAATTCCCGACCTGATATTTACGCCTATCCTCAGATCACTGGGCCGATCGATAAGGTTCGTAAGAATTGGCAGATCATCCGTGTGTTGCTTCCAATTGTACTACTCCTCCTTTTCATCGTCTTTTGGGGCATTGATCGATCTGCCTAAGAACGAGATCGGCGTAAGTGCCGCAGCCGGAAACCCCGCAGCGCAGCGAGGAGTTGCAGGCGAAGGCACGTCCTGACAGGAATTCGCCCAAAGAACCACCCCCCGTACCTTTGCAGCCGCAATGGAACTCCCAAAACGTTTCGATCCCGCGCAAAGCGAGAACAAGTGGTACCAGCACTGGTTGCAGAAAGGTTATTTCCGCAGTGTGCCCGATGATCGCGAGCCGTACACGGTGGTGATCCCGCCGCCGAACGTGACCGGCGTGCTGCACATGGGCCATATGCTCAACAACACGATCCAGGATGTGCTGGTGCGCCGCGCGCGCATGCTCGGCAAGAACGCCTGCTGGGTGCCCGGCACCGATCATGCATCGATCGCAACGGAAGCGAAAGTTGTTCGTCTTTTGGGCGAACAAGGGATCAAGAAAAGTGCGATCGGCCGGGAGGAATTCCTGAAGCATGCGTTTGCGTGGAAGGAGAAGTATGGCGGGGTGATCCTGGAGCAATTGAAGAAGCTTGGCGCAAGTTGCGACTGGGATCGTACGCGTTTCACGATGGAACCCGACCTGAGCGAGGCGGTGATCGATGTCTTCATCGATCTGCATAAGAAAGGATTGATCTACCGCGGGCTTCGCATGGTGAACTGGGATCCGCAAGCGCTTACCGCGGTAAGCGATGAGGAGGTGATCCACAAGGAAGTGAACTCGAAGCTTTATCACGTTCGCTATCGGATCGACTCCCCTCTCCCTGGGAGAGGGGCCGGGGGTGAGGGCGAATACATCACGATCGCGACCACACGGCCGGAAACGATCCTCGGTGATACTGCGATCGCGGTGCATCCAGATGATGAGCGCTATGCCCACTTGAAAGGAAAGCGAGCGATCGTGCCATTGATCGGCCGCAGCATACCGATCATCTTCGATGATTACGTCGATCGGGAGTTCGGTACCGGCGCATTGAAGGTGACGCCCGCGCACGACTTGAACGATCACGAACTTGGGAAGAAGCACAAGCTCGAAACGATCGATATCCTTGAATCGAACGGAACGTTGAGCGCAGCGGCGCAGCGGTACATCGGCGACGATCGGTTCGTGGCGCGCAAGAAGATCGCAAAGGACCTGGAGGCGGAAGGCCATCTGGTGAAAGTGGAGGAGATCACCAACAAGATCGGTTATAGCGAACGCACCGACGCGGTGATCGAGCCTCGCCTTTCACTCCAGTGGTTCGTGAAGATGAGCGAACTCGCAAAGCCGGCATTGGAAGTTGTGCTCGACGGACGCGTGAAACTGCATCCGCAGAAGTTTGTGAACACTTACCGCCATTGGATGGAGAACGTGCGCGATTGGTGCATCAGCCGGCAGCTTTGGTGGGGCCAGCAGATCCCGGCGTTCTACAACGATGCCGGCGATGTCGCGGTCTGCAGAACGAACGATGAAGCGATCGAACAATTCCGATCCGCTGGAAAGAGCGTGAACGGGATCAAGCAGGATGAAGATGTCGTGGACACCTGGTTCAGCAGCTGGCTCTGGCCGATCAGCGTGTTCGATGGTTTCAAGGATCCGCAGAACAAGGACATCAACTATTACTACCCGACCAACGACTTGGTAACGGCTCCGGAGATCCTTTTCTTCTGGGTGGCGCGCATGATCATGGCCGGCCTGGAATATCGCAGCGAAGTGCCTTTCAAGAATGTTTATCTCACCGGAATCGTGCGCGATAAGCAGGGCCGCAAGATGAGCAAGAGCCTGGGCAATTCGCCCGATCCACTGGAACTGATCGAGAAGTTCGGTGCCGATGGCGTACGCACCGGAATGCTCTTCAGCAGTCCAGCGGGCAACGATCTTCCATTCGACGAAAGCCTTTGTGAGCAGGGCCGCAACTTCAGCAACAAGATCTGGAACGCGTTCCGGCTGGTGAAAGGTTTTTCGATCGAAGAACGGGAGCCTGATCCACCGGCGCAAGCCGCAGTGGCATGGATCCAGAGCCGCGTGAAAAGAGCTACGACAGAGATCGACGCACTGTACGATCAATTCCGGATCAGCGAGGCATTGATGGCGACCTACAAGCTGATCTGGGACGATCTCTGCAGCTGGTACCTTGAAGCGATCAAGCCACCGTTCATCGACGGCAAGGCCGGCAGTATCGATCAGGCGACCTACGAGGCCACCATCACTGTGTTCGAGGATGTCCTGAAGTTGCTTCACCCTTTCATGCCGTTCCTTACCGAGGAGCTCTGGCATGCGCTGCGCGATCGCATGGAAGGTGATGACATCATCATTTCCCAATGGCCCAAGGGCGGTGAAGGCGATGCGAAGCTGGCGGCCGAGGTGCAGCACGCCTTCGAGCTGGTGACGGCCGTGCGTAATGTGCGCTACGGCCGTGGGCTGAGCCCGAAGGAGCCGCTGGATGTGGAGGTGCGCGGTGCTGCGCCCATGCGTGGTGCTGTCATCGGCCTGGTGAACAAATTGGGCAATGTCTCATCGATCCACGGTGAGCGCAAAGGCGAGGGAACGATCACCTTCCTGGTGGGCACTACGGAATATGCGGTGGATCTTGGCAGCAATGTGGATACCGATGCAGAACGCAAGAAGGCCGAGGAAGAGCTGAACTACCTGCGTGGTTTCCTGGGCAGCGTGGAGAAGAAGCTTTCCAACGAACGCTTCGTGGCCGGTGCGCCGCCACAGGTCATCGAGAACGAACGCCGCAAAAAGGCCGATGCAGAGGCGAAGATCAAGGCGTTGGAAGAGCGGCTTTCACAATTGGCATAAAGGCTGCTATTCAGGATGTTCATCTACGGATGAAGATCCTCAGTTTCGTCGCCCGAACGCTCGCGGTACTTGTGGTTGCGGCTACAGTGCTGCCGTTCATACGTACCGACAAATGGTATGTACGGGTCTTCGACTTTCCACGGATGCAGATCATGGTGGTGGGACTTTTGTCGCTTTTCATCCTCATGATCTTCCTCAAACGTGGTGATCTGCGTTTACGAATGTTGTTCGGGCTCCTCGTGGTCGCGTTGTTCATACAAGCCCGTGCGATACTGCCCTACACGTCCATCTGGAGTGAACAAGTGAGACCCGCCGGTGATCGGCAGACCTCCATCAAGGTGATGGTGGCCAACCTGATGCAATTCAACCGGAATTCGCATCTCGTGGAAGAACGTGTGTTGCAGGCCGATCCCGACGTGGTCCTGCTCACGGAGACCGACCAATGGTGGACCGGAGAATTGGAGATGCTCCAGAAGAGCCATCCGCATTTCGTGCTGCAGCCGCAGGACAATACCTATGGAATGAACCTGTACTCACGGTTCCCGATCCGCGATGCTGAAGTGAGGTTCCTGATCGATCCTGCGGTACCGTCGATCCGGTGCTGGCTTGTTCTGGAGAATGGGCGAGAAATACTTTTTCATGGCGTTCATCCGCGCCCGCCCGGTATCAGCGACCCCGACGAAAAGGAGATCCAGGACAGCGATCAGCGCGATGCGGAGTTGGTCCTGGTAGCGAAGGAAGTGGTGAACGTGAAGGACCCGATCATCGTTGCCGGTGATTTCAATGATGTGGCCTGGTCTCATACTACCCGACTGTTCCAACGTACCGGGAAATTGCTGGATCCGCGGGTCGGTCGTGGCATGTTCAGCACGTTCCATGCGGAATGGCCATTGCTTCGTTATCCACTGGACCACTTGTTCCACTCGGAACATTTCACTTTGGTGGATATGCAGCGGTTGGACCCGATCGGTTCCGATCATTTCCCGATCGAAGTCTCGTTGGCCCTGGAGCCTGAGGCAGCTCCTGAACAGACGCCACCCGAAAAGAAAAGCGGCGATGAAGAGGAGGCGCAGGAGATCTTGAAGCGGGTGGAGGAATGATGGAGACTGCCATACGATCGTCGCGCTATCTTGGCACCCATGCGCATCGGCGACCCGAAAGTGATCCGCGGTTGGACGATGTATGACTGGGCCAATTCGGTTTATTCGCTCACCATCACTTCAGCGGTATTCCCGATCTTTTACGTTGCCGTAACGGAACCGCAGGGCCAGGATCTCGTGAAGGAAAAGATCGGAATTCCAGCGGCATCAATGTATTCCTACGCCCTTTCCGCTGGATTTTTGATCGTTGCATTGATCGCACCACTGCTCAGTGGCATCGCCGATCACTCGGGGAACAAGAAGAGCTACTTGAAGATGTTCTGTTATCTCGGTGCAGCAAGTTGTGCAGGCCTCTTCTTCTTCGATCCGCAGAACGTGATCCCCGGGTTGATCCTGGTGATGCTGGCGTGTGCAGGATTCAGTGGTAGTCTCATCTTCTACGATGCATTCCTGCCGGAGATCGCCGAGCGCAAGGATCACGATCGCATCAGTGCACGCGGATATACCATGGGCTACATCGGCAGTGTGATCCTCTTGATCTTGAACCTGCTGATGGTGATGAAACCGGGAGTTTTCGGCATTCCCGATCGGGATGGACTTCCCGCAAGACTCACATTTCTGACCGTGGGCATCTGGTGGGCAGGCTTCGCTCAATTCGCATTCAGTATACTTCCCGATCGAACAGCTCCGATCACGCGCAATGAGAACGTGGTGCTCAGTGGTTATAGAGAATTGCGAAAGACGTGGAACCAGTTGAAGCGATCGCAACGGTTGAAGAAATATCTGGCCGCATTCTTCATGCTCAATATGGGCATCCAGACGGTGATGTACCTGGCGGTATCCTATGCGAAACGGGAGATCAAGGACATTGGAGAGAATGGGAGCATTATCCCGATCGGTGATGCAAGCCTCATCATCAGCATCCTCATCATCCAGCTTGTCGCCATCGTTGGGGCATTCCTTTTCGTGAGGCTCAGTTCTCGTTTCGGCAACGTAAAAGCGCTCATGATCGGTTGTTCCGTTTGGATCCTGCTTTGTCTGGCTGCCTACAGGATCCAATGGGCCACGGAATTCTATGCGCTCGCTGCCGGCGTGGGCCTGGTGATGGGAGGCAGCCAGGCACTGGCGCGAAGTACTTATTCGAAATTCCTGCCGGACACGAAGGACCATGCGAGCTACTTCTCGTTCTATGACGTGAGCTATTACATCGGTACAGTGCTCGGCACGTTCCTTTACGGTGCCATCTTCCACATCACCGGCGATCTGCGCAACACGGTGATCGCCATCGGTTCGTTCTTCGTGATCGCTTTCGTGCTTCTGCTCTTGGTGCCGAAGCGTGAAGTGCCCATCGCTTCAACACTGGAAGAATAGCCGTTGCCATTGGCGCATTGATCGCCCCGCTACCTTCGCGCAACTTTCAATTGCATGGCGGCCGATCGGATCTGGGACGTGGTCATCATCGGGGGCGGTATCGTTGGTGCCGCCACCATGTACAAATTGCAGAAGCGTTCTCCGGTGATCGACGTGCTGCTGCTCGAAAAGGAGAAAGCACTGGCCGATCACCAGACCGGCAACAACAGCGGTGTCATCCACAGCGGCATCTATTACAAGCCGGGAAGCCAAAAGGCGAAGAATTGCGTGAAAGGCAGGCGCGAACTGGTGGCATTCGCGAAGGAGCATGGCATACCGCATGACATCTGCGGCAAGTTGATCGTGGCCACCGACCGGGAGGAATTGCCGCGGTTGAAGAAGATCTTCGAAACAGGCACCATCAATGGCATAGAGGATATGCGCATGGTGACCGATCGGGAGATCAAAGAGATCGAACCGTTCTGCGAAGGCGTCGGAGGCATACACATCGGCTGTACCGGCATCATCGACTTTCGCCGTGCCACGGAGAAGATGACCGAACTGGCCCGTGCGATCCGATCGGAAAGTGAAGTGCATCTCGGTGAGGAATTCATTACGGTTGAAAAGGATGGTGATCTGAGCATCATCATCACCAACAAGGGCCGTTATCGTACGCGAAAAGCGATCTTCTGTGCGGGCCTGCAGAGCGATCGGCTGGCGCGCAAGGATGGCGCCGTTGTGAAGGAACAGATCGTCGGGTTCCGGGGTGATTATTATGAATTGACGGATCAAGGTCACCACAAGGTGAAACACCTGATCTATCCGGTGCCCGATCCACGGTTCCCATTCCTGGGCGTGCATTTCACACGCATGACCGATGGCAGCATCGAGTGCGGACCGAACGCTGTTTTCACCTTCAAGCGGGAAGGATATAAACGCACCGACTTCGATCTACGCGATTCCTACGAAGCGCTTTCCTACAGCGGCACGTGGCGCCTTTTCATGAAGAACATGGGCTACGGCATCAATGAGTATCGCCGCGCGTTCAGCAAACGTCTTTTCCTAAGAACACTGCAGCGGCTCATCCCATCGCTAACGATGGATGACATCCGCCCGGGCCGCGCTGGTGTGCGTGCCATGCTCCTGGGGCATGATGGCAACATGGTGGATGATTTCAGGATCGAGCGGAAAGGCCAGCACATACACGTGCTCAACGCACCTTCGCCTGCCGCCACCGCCGCACTTGCGATCGGTGAACACATCGTAGAGATGGCCATGAGCGGCGAAGCGGTATCTTGAATCTGGGCGAATTTGCGGCAGGGCGTGGCTGCGCCTACAAGTCCTCCCTGCGGTCCGGGCTTTCCGGACTTCGCCACTTACGCGCATTCCATTACTGCTCATATGTGAAGAACATAAAAAAATAAGTAGCGACCGGGATGATCCTGCAATGCGCAAGCGCGTAAGGGACATGAGCGGAAAGCCCGCAAGCGAGGCTCTTGCGAGTGCGGACTTGGAGCGTTGGCCCGGCAGCGCACTGGCGTTCTTACGCCGGTGCGGTGATACGCCCAAAAAAGGAATGGA
>JAEZAU010000182.1 GCA_023430325.1 Bacteroidota bacterium
CGCCACAGCTGGCGCACGAATTCCAGATGCGGTTCGGGGTCGATGCGCTGGACATCCAAAGTGCGAATGCGCAGTTCGATACCGGAACCAATGTGCGCAACATCATCTCCTACGCGGTGAGCGTAACGCTTTTGATCGTGGCGGGATTCGGGATCTACAACATCCTGAACATGATGATCTACGAAAAGCTCGATTCGATCGCGATCCTGAAAGCCACCGGTTTTTCCGCGACCGATGTGAAACGGATCTTCATCAGTCTCTCGCTGATCATCGGCATCTTCGGCGGGATCGCGGGATTGATCGGTGGTTTCGTGATGTCGCACGTGATCGCCAACATCCCCTTTGAGACCGAGGCACTGCCTACGATTAAGACGTATCCTGTTCTTTTCGCCGGGCGGTTCTACGTGATCGGGATCATCTTCGCGCTGGTCACCACTTACATAGCAGGTCTGTTCCCTGCGCGCAAGGCCGCAGCGGTGGATCCCGTTCAGATCATACGCGGAAAATGAACGCCAGCGGACCGATACTCGAAGCACGCGAGATCAGCAAGTATTTCCATGATCCGGTCACTGCGCAGGTGCTGAAGGAAGTGAGTTTCCAGGTGGATCGGGGTGAATTCGTGAGCGTGGTGGGAAAGAGCGGCTGCGGTAAGAGCACGCTGCTGTATATCCTCAGCACCATGGACACCGATTATGAAGGCGATCTGTTCCTCGATGGTGTGCGCACGCGCGATCTGTCGCATGATGAACTTTCGCATCTACGAAGTGAGAAGATCGGATTCGTGTTCCAATTCCATTATCTGCTGGCGGAATTCTCCGTGCTGTGGAACGTGATGTTGCCCGGCCTGAAGCTCGCCAAGTACAGTGAGAAGGAAGTGGAACAACGAGCGATGCATCACTTGCGAACGCTCGGCATCGAGGATCAGGCGAAGAAGAAGGCCAACCAGATCAGTGGCGGCCAGAAGCAACGCGTGGCGATCGCCCGATCGCTGATCAACGATCCGGCGATCCTGATGTGCGATGAACCTACCGGAAATCTCGACAGCCGTAACAGTGAGATCGTGTTCGAGATCTTCCAGAAGCTGGCCGCTGGGGGACAAAGCCTGCTGGTGGTGACGCACGATGATGATTTCGCGCGCCGCACCGATCGGATCATAGAGATGGACGATGGGCGGGTGGTAAGGCAGTGAGTGTTGGGGCGGATCTGCGGCAGGGCGTGGCTTCGCCTGCAAGTCCTCCCTGCGGTCCGGGCTTTCCGGCTGTGCCCCTTACGCAATTTTAGTGGAACAATATGATCCTCTTTCAATAAGAGATCGGCGTAAGTGGCGAAGGTGGAAAGCCCACAGGCCTTGGCCGAGGACTTGGAACCGCAGCCACGCCCTGACAGGAATTCGCCCGAACAGGACCGATAGTGGATCGACAGCGCGGCGGCTACCTTTGCCGACCATGTCGTTCATGTATTCAGCAGAAGAACCTTCGATCAAGGACCTGAAGGAGCTTCTGGGCCGATCGAAAGACATCGCGATAGTTTCGCATCATAATCCCGATGGTGATGCCATGGGCTGCAGCCTTGGTCTTGCCCATGTCCTGCGCGCGATAGGGAAGGAGGTAACGGTGATAATGCCGAACACGCCTGCTCAATACCTGCAATGGATGCCGGGTGCCGATGCCATCATCGCCTTCGAATCAGAGAAAGAAAGAACGATCGAAGTGATCCGGAAGGCCGATGTCCTTTTCTGCCTGGACTTCAACCGCGCCGATCGCACCCGCGATCTGGAGCAGCCGATCCGGGATGCGAAGAAGAAGGTGGTGATCGATCATCATCAGGAACCCGCAGCCTTCGCTGACATCCTCATTTCCGATGTTTCCGCAAGTTCCACCTGCCAGATGGTGCATGATGTGGTCGTGACCATGGGCTATGGTGACTTCATCTCCGAGGATGCTGCCACGTGCCTGTATACTGGAATGGTCACCGACAGTGGATCGTTCCGTTTCCGCAGCACCACAGGTCATACCATGCGCGTTGCCGCGGACCTGTTGGACAAAGGGGTGGACATCGATCGGGTGCATTCTTCGATCTCCGATGACAATACCGTTGATCGGTTGAAACTTCTCGGCTTCACGTTGGGTGAACGCATGGATGTGCGGGCCGATCAACAGGCCGTTATCATGTGGCTGAGCAAGGCGGACCTCGATCGGTTCAACTATAAGCCGGGCGATACCGAAGGCTTCGTGAATTATGGCCTCAGCATAAGCGGGATCCGGCTTTCGGCGTTCTTCATCGAAAGGGCCGATGGCATCAAGATCAGTCTACGATCGAAAGGCGACCTGCCGGTGAACGAGCTGACGAAGCAGCATTTCGACGGTGGCGGACACATCAATGCGGCCGGCGGACGGACCAAGGAAAGCATGTACGAGGCCATCGCGAAATTCAACCGTCTGTTACCGGAATTCATGAAAAAGCATCCGCAATGAGGACCTTGGTCATCGCATTCACAATGGGTATGATCGGCTGTGGAGGCGATGATGGCCGTACGCACCGCGATCAGCGTCAGCGACCCACGCAGGAGCAGATGATCGAAGAGAACCGCAATGCGATCAAGCTGGAGAACCACGATATAGATCTCTACCTGCGTCGGAAGAATATCGAAGCTTCAACCACTGGCACAGGTGTACGATATCGTTTTCTCCGCGATGATGATGGCGCCAATGTGAGGCCGGGCCAGTGGGCTGTGGTGAACTATCGCGTGGAGCTTCTCAACGGCGATACCGCCTACCAGACATCGGGTGGGCCGGAATCCTTCAAAGTGGAGATGGATGATGTGGAAAGCGGCCTTCATGAAGCGATCCAATTGATGTCGCCCGGTGATAGCGCAACACTGATCATACCATCCTACCGCGCGCACGGCTTGATCGGTGACATGGACCGGATCCCCATGCGTAGCACGGTGGTCTATCACATCGGGCTGGCGAAGGCAAGCGGTGAACCGATCGGCAGATGATCGTGCGGCGATCATACTTTCTGCCCGCCCTCATCGTCCTGGCACTTCTCCATTCCTGCTCTCCGTACCCCGATCACAAACAGATCGCCGCTGATACCTATATCAAACTACATGTACTGGGCGAAGGAGATGAACTGCCACAGGACGGGGATAGTCTGCTCCTACGCGTCAGGATCTCGGAAGTGGATGGTGATCACGGATCGATCTTCAGTACCGAGAATTGGTACGCCGTGAAAGATCTGCGGTACGGATCTATCGCACTTCTGCTTCAGCGGTCGCATCAAGGCGACAGCCTCAGCATGATCTGCCCTGCGGATCGATTGCCATGGGAAGCGCTCCTTCATG
This sequence comes from Bacteroidota bacterium, assembly GCA_023430325.1. Taxonomy (GTDB): domain Bacteria; phylum Bacteroidota; class Bacteroidia; order Flavobacteriales_F; family PHOS-HE28; genus PHOS-HE28. The sequence continues at coordinate 3,347 of JAEZAU010000182.1, forward strand.
AAAAGGATACGTTGAGACATTCGGCGAATACGCTGTTGCGTACCGAGATCTCCATTCGCGAACTGCGCACATCAGCGCAGATGAAGATGGATGAGGAGCGTCTGCGCCTCGAAGATCCCATGCGCTTCGAGCAGGAACTTCTGGGTTCGTTCATTCCACGACTTGGTACGGCCTGGCAGCGCTGGGGCACCAGCGATATCCATTACAACATCCAGGGTGCTGCGATCGATACGGCGCAGGTGAAGGCAGGCGATATCGTCACCATCTCATACATCGGCAAGCGCATCGAAGATGGTTCCACTTTCGATAGCAGTGATAACAATGGCATGCCCTACACCTTCCGATTCGGCGATGAAGACCAGGTCATCCAGGGGGTCGAGGTGGCCATCAGCTTACTTCGCGAGGGCCAGGAGATCGACATCGTTCTTCCCTCCATCTATGCGTTCGGTGACAAAGGGGTTGAAGGAAAGATCGCTCCATACACTCCGGTGCTTTACAGCGTGCGATTGGAACACGTGGAGCGATCGAAAAGAAAGGTTTGAACAGCTTGGGCGTTCCCCCGCCTGAAAGATCGGATCAAGCTTCGCCACAGAGATCATAAAAGGCGGGGTCAGGCTATCCACTGCAAGTCCTCAGCCGTCAAAAGCACGGCTTCCTGGCTTTCCGTTCCTATCCTTAACGCAACATCGGTCATCGCATCAGCCGGTTGGGGGTCGCCCATTTCGGTACCTTCCCCACCAGTTCAAGTATCTCCTTTTTCTTCAACGCCTGTGACACACGCTGTTCAGCATTACACGCAGATAGTTCAGCTGGGGCGTTGAAACATCGTCCACCATCCGGTCGGGCAGGTCTTCAAGGCGCGATCACCGCATCCGTATTGCAGTTTTGCGTGGTACGCGGCCAGGAGGAACGGAGAGAAGTTGCATAAAATGCGAATGATCGCCCATGAGGCGGGGATGAGCTCTGCCGCCTCTTTGGCGATCTTCTGCTTCGTGGTGCCGGTACTTCTGGCGGCGTATCATGCACCACCTGTCTCAGGATGATCTTCCCCACCGGCTCGGAGAGATCAATATGGTGTTGATGCCGCTCGGTCAGTTGGTGTGCAGCCGTTGTCCTGACCTGGTTGTTACCAGCAGTGTTGTTACCTGCCAAGGATGAATACGGCCGGTCGTTTTCCGAGCACGGGTTTCCACTTTTTCCATTGCTCGATCGGGAGTGTCATTACGTAGTTACCGGGTTGGGCCAGATCGATGGCGATCGTGAGCAGTACCTCGCGGCCGCAATGTTTGAGCAGATCCGCCAACAATGCATCGTTGCGGTACGGTGTTTCAATGAAGAGCTGTGATGCACCGGTCCTCAAGGCTTCGGCCTCCAGCTTCCTTATCGCGTTCTTCCGGTCGTTCGCTTCACGCGGCAGATATCCATGGAAGCTGAACTGCTGGCCGCACAACCCCGAAGCGGCGAGTGCAAGGATGAGTGAACTGGGGCCGGTAAGCGGCACCACCTCGATCATCTGGCGGTGGGCTTCCATCACCAACAAGGCTCCGGGATCGGCGATGCCCGGCATTCCCGCTTCACTGATGATCGCACCTTCACCGAAATGCCTCAACCGTTCGATCATCAGCTTCACATCGTCCCGATCTGAATCCTTGTCCAGCCGGTGCATCTCCAATTGCGACAGATCGATCGTGGGTACCATACGACGAAGCATGTGGCGCGCGGTGCGTTCATGTTCGGCGAAGAAGAGTTTCATCCTTGCGGCGATCGCAATGTTCTCGGGCGGCAATTGCTCAATGCCACCGGCATCGCCCAGCCAGACCGGTAACAGGTAGAGGATCGGCTTACTTCTTGGCTCGGACATCTTCCAACAGTGCGTTGCAGGCTTCCACGAGCATCTCGTATACACGATCGAACCCTTCATCGCCGCCGTAATACGGATCGGGCACCTCGCGTGAAGCATGATGAGGCACATGGTCCATCAACAACTTCACTTTCGCCTTCAGATCCTCGCGTGGCGCCAGTTCCGCTACGTTCTCGTAGTTGCTTTGATCCATCACGAGCAGGAGGTCGAAACGCTCGAAGTCCTCAGGCTCTATGGTACGGGCACGCAGATCGCATATATCTATGCCATACTTCTTCATCGCCTTCTGTGCCCGTGGATCGGGTGGTTCTCCAGTGTGGTAGCGGTTGGTACCGGCGCTATCGATGTGCAGATCGATGCCTTTCTCCTTAGCCAGATGCCGCAACACACCTTCTGCCATCGGTGATCGGCAGATGTTGCCCAGACAGACCATCAGGATCTTCATGGTACGAAGATCGGGGTGAAAGAGAGTGAAAGGGTGAGAGTGAAAGAGTGAAAGAGTGAAAGAGTGAAAGAGTGAAAGAGTGAGAAAGTCACATCAGGGCCAGTGGCGCTACTCTTCAACTCATTCTCTTTTTCACATGTTCAAACCACCGTACACACAACAAAAAGGGCCGCTTCGCGGCGGCCCCTTTTTGTTGCACACTTCCTAGTGTATGCTCAGCTTCTTTTCCAGCTCCTCCAGATAGGTGCGGAACTGCTTGTCGGTCTCCTGCAGGTTGTTCACCGTGCGGCAGGCATGCAGCACGGTCGCGTGGTCCTTGCCACCGCAGTGTGCACCGATGTTCGCCAGTGAACTCTTGGTCATGCGCTTGGCGAAATACATGGCGATCTGGCGGGCCTGTACCACTTCGCGCTTCCGTGTCTTGCTCTTGAGCAGCTCGATCGGAAGGTCGAAATAATCGCACACCACTTTCTGGATGTAATCAATGCTCACTTCGCGTGCCGTGTTCTTCACGAACTTGTCGATCATCTGCTTGGCGAGATCGAGCGTAACGGCTTTCTTGTTCAGCGAGCTCTGGGCGATCAATGAGATCATAGCCCCTTCCAGTTCGCGGATGTTGGTGGTGATGCTGTATGCCAGGTATTCCACTACCTCTTTGGGCAGATCGATGCCTTCGGCGTACATTTTTTTCTCCAGGATGGCGATCCGTGTCTCGAGGCTCGGTGTCTGCAGATCGGCGCTTAGGCCCCACTTGAAGCGGGAGAGCAGGCGTTGCTCCATGCCGGCCATTTCCACGGGTGCCTTGTCACTGGTAATGACCAGTTGCTTGCCGGTCTGGTGCAGATGGTTGAAGATGTGGAAGAACACATCCTGCGTCTTCTCCTTGCCTGCAAGGAATTGCACATCGTCGATGATTAGCACGTCCATCATCTGGTAGAACTGCGTGAAATCACCGACGGTGTTGTTCTTCACAGCTTCAATGAACTGTTGGGTGAACTTTTCCGCGGGTACATAGAGAATGGTCTTATCGGGATGGTTCCGTTTGATCTCGATCCCGATCGAATGCGCGAGGTGTGTCTTTCCAAGACCAACGCCACCGTAAAGCAACAGTGGATTGAATGCGGTGCCACCAGGCTTCTGGGCCACTGCGAAACCGGCACTGCGTGCAAGTCGGTTGCAATCTCCTTCGATGTAATTGTCGAAGCTGTAGTTGGGGTTAAGGTGGCTCTCCACCTTTATCTTCCGGAGGCCCGGAATGATGAACGGATTCTTGATGGGGCTATGAGCCACATCGATCGGCAGTTGAACGGCGGGATTCTTCACCTCCCGGGCGTTGCTCGTCGGCACCTTCACGGTGTACGGGTGGGCACTCTGGAAGCCGTTCTCCATGATGATGGAGTACTCCAGACGCCCCTCATTACCCAATTCCTTCTTGATGATCTTCTTCAGCAGCCCGATGTAGTGTTCTTCCAACCATTCGTAGAAGAATTGGCTTGGCACCTGAATGGTGAGGACGCTATCCTGCAGACGCAGGGGCCTTATCGGCTCGAACCAGGTCTTGAAACTCTGCTGGCTCACATTGTCCTTGATCACCTCTCGGCACCTGTCCCAGATCTTCTCGTGGTCCTTCTTCATGGATGGGTCAGCGAGTTAGGGTTGGTGGTTGACATGCTTCTTACCGTTGATCCTTCGGTGGGTGTGTTCACCCTCCTTAAGGGTCGCAAATATGGATCGAAGAAAGTGAAAAAAAAAAGTTGATCCACAGTCTTCGCAAAAACTTTTTTGCCTAAGGACCATTCGTGCGAGCGAACGCTGAAACCCTTGCCCCGCGCGGCTTTCAGATCGAGTTGTGTGCGGAATGCCGATCGCCGATGCCGATCCATGCGCACGATCTTCGCTGCGCAAGCGCTCCATGATGTTGGATCGTTGATCGGGCGGTGTCGCAAAGTGAGGGATCATCGGGGCGGCCCTCTAATTTATAGGTTAGTTGCCACATCGCACCCATGCCTGATCTTCTCCGTGGCGCAGCAGGACTAACTTTCGCCGGATGTTCAAGCATGCAACCCGGATCAGGGTACGCTACGGTGAGACCGACCAGATGGGCTACGTGTATTACGGCGACTATGCGGAGTATTTCGAAGTGGGCCGCGTGGAGGCCTTGAGATCGCTGGGTTTTCCGTACCGCCGCCTGGAGGCGGAAGGCATCATGCTGCCGGTGCGTTCGCTCACCATCAACTACCACGCGCCTGCCCGGTATGATGATCTGATCACCGTTCACACCAGCATCTCTGACAATCCCACCGCACGCATCCGTTTCCTGTACCGCATCGAAAATGAAGCCGGCGATCTGCTCACCGAAGCGGAGACCGTGCTCGTGTTCGTGGATAAGCGCACCATGCGCCCCAGGCGCGCGCCTGAAGAATTGCTTCAGATGCTGCAGCCCTATTTCAAATAAAGAGCCATTGGGGCGTGCCCCTGCGGGTCGGGCTATCCGTTCCAAGTACGCACTCCCTTTGGTCGCTTGCGGGCTTTCCACTACTATCCCTCACGCTGCTGCGCAATGCCCTGTGATCGATGTCCCACGCTTAGTAATCAAAAGAAGCTTGCCTTTGAACACCGGTCATTGATCATTGGATATGGCCCCGGTGGTGATCTGCGTAAGTGGCGCAGGTGGAAAGCCCGCAAGCGAGGCTTTTGCGAGTGCGGCCTTGCAACCGGAGCCACGCCCTGGCATGATCCCGCCCAAGTGATGAAGATCCATCATCGATCGGCCGCGTGCACCGTGATACCGCGTGTCTGCAAGCGCGCGGCCATCTCCTGCACCTTGCTTTTCGGCACGGCTACAATGGCATTCACCATTGAGGAGAACTCGCTCTTCAGAACTTCACCTTGCAGGGCCTTGAGTTCACGTTTGAGCGTTTCGAACTGTGCGTGCGTGCAGACGATCGCGATCGTACCGCGTATTTGTCGTTCCGTGATGGGTGCCTCGTTCAATGCCAGTTGGGCGGCATCGCCATATGCCTTGATAAGTCCACTTTTACCCAGGAGCGTTCCGCCGAAATACCGGACCACCACTACGGCCGTATAGGTGAGTTGCAAGCCAAGGATGCGGTTGAGGATGGGCCGGCCTGCAGTACCGGCCGGTTCACCTGCATCGTTCGCACGTTGATGATCACCAGCATCTCCCTGCACCCATGCATAGCAAACGTGACGTGATGAGTGATGTTCACGTGCGATCGCATCCAGCCGCTGCTTGAAGTCATCCTGATCATCGATCGGAAAGGCGATCGCAATGAATCGGCTCGCCTTTTCTCGCAGGACGGCCTGCGCAGTGCCGGACAATGTGCGGTAACGATCGCTCATGCGAGCAGGATAGATACGAGTGCTACCACGGCGAGAGCAATGCCCGCCCATTGGAGCTTGTACAGTCTTTCCTTGAAGATGATGATGGATGCGGTGGTGCCGAAGAGGATGACACAAACATTCATGAGCGGATATACACTACTGCTGGGAAGGCCACTGTACGCAAGGGCTCTAACGATCATGAGCAATGCCGCGTAGTTGGCCACACCGAGCAGGGCACCACCGATCAACACATCTGAACGCAGCAAAGAGGTGAGACTGTTCCGCGAAGCGACCACCACCAATGAGACCAGCGCGGCAGGAACAAAAGTGAGCGTGGGAAAGACCGCCTCATTATCCGGAGTGAGATGCATGCGCTGCATCCAGTTAATGCTGATGTCTATGATGGCATTGCCAAGGAAGATCAACGCCGGTAGTTTCCAGGCACCACGCGCGCCCGCAGGACCTTTCACCATGGATGCGAGCGCAACACCAGCAATGGCACACGCGATCCCGAACCAACCGGCAACACCCGGATCTTCGTTGTATAAGATCACCGCAGCGGCAACTGTCAACACAAGGCTCATGCGGCTCGCCACGGTGGTAGGTGCAACTCCCGCGCGCCGGGTGGAGAGGCCGGTGAGGTAGAAGGTGATCACGAACAGGACCCCGATGCCTATGGCTGCCGACCATAAGGGGGAAAGATCTCCAGCCTTCCATGGAGGCGCGAAAAGAAGACCTGCGATCAGAGCCACCACATAGTTCACAGCTATGGCCGGCATCAATGGTATCTCACGCCGGTCGAAGATCTTGAAGAGCAGGAAGAGGAACGCCATCAGCGCGGCGGCGATCGCTACCAGGCCCATGATCCTTCCACATGCGGGTGGCTCGCCGGGTTCACGAAAAGATCCAGGCGATCGCCATCGATATCCATGGTCCTTTGTGGATCGGGAAGTACCGGCGCCGGTGTTCCCTTTCCGAAATGGACCTTTCCGGTCAAGACCCTTGCTTCATCCCACATATCGCGTTGCAGAAAGGCGTTCAGGAGCGAGGCCCCACCTTCCACAAGTACCGATCGGATGGATCGCTTGTCCAGTTCATGAAGCATGAGCTCCAGCGGATCATCACCATCAACGATGGCCTGGTCCACATGTGGTAGTTCGCTGCGCTTCATTCTGGTGAAGAGCAGGGTGGGGGCATTCCGATCGAAGATCCTCGAATCAATGGGAACAGTGAAATTGCGATCGATGATCACCCGCAAAGGTTGGAGTCCTGCCACATGTCTTGCGGTGAGCTGCGGATCATCATTGATCGCCGTACGGCTGCCTACCATGATGGCCTGCTCTTCTGTACGCCAGCGATGCACCATGGTGTTGCTGGCATCATTGGTGATAGGCTGTATCGTTCCAGGGTCATGAGGATGTTGGTCCATGAAGCCATCAACGGATCGTGCCCATTTGAGGATGATGTAAGGCCTTTGATCTTCGATCGAAGTAATGAACCTGCGCTGATGCCATCTGCACGCTGCCTCTTCAAGCCCCACCACCACATCCACTCCGGCCGAACGTAGTTTTTCAATGCCCTTGCCCGCCACTTGCGGGAATGGATCCCGCTGCCCGATAACCACCTTTCTCACTCCGCGAGCGATCAACAGATCGGCGCATGGCGGTGTCCTTCCATGATGGGAACAGGGCTCCAGATCCACATAAAGAACAGCATCTTCCGGGAGAGGTCGATCACCGAACGCATTCAGACATTCCACTTCGGCATGTGGCCCACCATGGGCTTTGTGCCAACCTTCAGCAAGAATGCGATCACCCTGCACAAGTACGCAACCTACCATCGGGTTCGGCGCTACCGATCCAGCACCATTGCGCGCCAGTTGTAGGCAGCGCAACATCCATTTCCGATCATGCGTGGAGGGTGACATCCGGGCAGCAAAGTTGCGACCCGATCGCATAGATCAGCCTTCACCCTGGGCAATGAACCACAGATTCCCGAACCTGTCCTCGAATCCGCTGGTATAACCGTATTCCTTTTTTGCGGGAGCCTGAAGCTCGGTCGCCTCCAGTTGAAGGGCCCGCGCATGTGTGGCGTCCACATTGTCCACATAAAGGAACATGGCCGCCGATCGTGGGGGCCAGGAGCGGGTGGCCTCGGCGAACATGATCACCGCATCGCCGATCCGCATCTCGCCGTGCTGCACTTTTCCATCATCCGTATCGGCGATGTATTGCTCGGTGGCGCTGAAGACCCCTTTGGCGAATTGTAGGAAGGCCCACGCGTCCCGTACGATAAGATAAGGCATCACCGGAAGATATTGAGGAGGGATCTTCAGGCTCATGGTGGTCTGGTTGAAAGGGTCCAGTAAATGTAGATCATCATGTGCCCGAACGGCCCGTTACCTTCGGCCACTATGTTGTTCGAGGTTGAGATCGTAAAGAGCGAATATGTGACGCCCGATGTGAAGCGTTTCGTGGTAACACGCCCCAAGGGACTTCAGTTCACTCCGGGCCAGGGGTGCATGGTGGCCATTGACCAGGATGTGTGGCGTACCATGTGGCGTCCCTTCACCTTCACATCATTGCCCGAGGCACGATCGCTCGAATTCGTCATCAAGATCTATCAGCGGCAGGGTGTGACCCAGATGATGAGCACATTGAAGAAGGGCGATCGTCTATTGCTCAAGGATGTCTTCGGTACCATCACCTATAAAGGCCCGGGAACTTTCTTTGCCGCAGGAGCGGGCATCACGCCGTTCATCGCCATTTTCCGTGATCTGCATGCCAACGGGGAAATGAAAGGCAACATGCTGATCTATTCCAACAAGACGGTGCATGATGTGATCATGGACAAGGAGCTGGGAAAGATGCTGGGTAAGAAATACCTGAACATCTTCACCCGGCAGAACGTGGTCGGTTTCCGGGAAAGACGGATCGATCGCGATATATTGATCACCCTGGTGCAGGACTTCGATCAGTACTTCTATATATGCGGACCGGAAAGATTCGTGCAGGATCTCAATGAGATGCTCACCGAACTGGGGGCCGGTTCGGATTCATTGATCTTCGAAAGCTGAACTTACTCCGGCATCACAGCGAGCGAACACGTGAGTGCCCGGTGATCGCTCAATTCATCCGGCAGGGTCTGCATGTCCCAAGTGGCGATCGACGGGCTGTGCAGGATGTGATCGATCCTTAGTGGCGGCAGCTTGCCGATGTACGTTCCACCGTGGCCGCGCCCGCTGTTCACGAACGCATCTTCATGGCCTTCACGCAATCGCGCATAGCTGTAGCTCATCGGCACATCGTTCATGTCTCCACAGTAGATGACAGGGTAGGGGCTTTGCGCCATGTGATCGGCGATCTTCTCCACTTCACCGGCGCGCAAACGCATTGCCCGGCGGAGTCTTTTAAGTATGCGGATACCGCCGGTGCGGATGGAATCACCGGGGTTTGCATTTTTCTCGAACCTTTCCAGGAATTTGTAATCGGCATCACCGAAATGGTATGAAGCAAGATGGGCATTGTACACACGGATGGTGTCGCCATGCACCACCAGATCGCTCCAAATGCACTGGTTGTTCGGATTGCTGGTGAAGGCGATCGATCCGGTATCGATGATGGGAAAGGCACTGAAGGTGGCGATGCCGAAATGCTGCTGATACTTCGATCGATGAGTATAGCGATCATGCATATGCTTGAACCGGAATTCCTTCAACAACGGATCCCTGGTGCGGAAGAACTGTTCGTCAGGACTGTAGAAGAACTCCTGAAGGCAGAGGATCTCCGGGTCTTCCCGCTTGAAGAGATCGAAGATCTTATCGCGTGTCTGTTGGTTGTGCGACCAATTGTACAGATCGAACAGCCGTACGTTGTAGGTCATCAATTTCACCCCCTTTTCTCCTGGGTCGAAGGGTGGTGCCGAACTTCCGAAGACCTGGAAATGATCTCCCGCATGGGTCCAGCCCAACAGGATCACCGCCAACGATAACAGCATACGCCGCCGGCGGAAGAACATCCAGTAGGTGATGAACCCGAAATGAAGGATCAATTGGAAGGGATACGTGAGTGCGAGCAGGCCGAGCCACCAGATACGCACGGGGCTCACATGCGGAGCAAGCAGCGTGATCAGCAGTACGATCGCAGCAAGCACATTGATCCACCACACCGGCCTGTGCCACGCCGAAGGCCGCTTGCGCAGTACCGGAGACGCACCTTCGTTCATGCCGCTCATGATCGATGCAAACCTATCCTTCGCCGCTCGCCTTGAAAAGGAAATCCTTCTCCTCCTTGCTCAAACTATCATAGCCCGATCGTGAGATCTTGTCAAGGATGGCGTCCACACGGGCCTGCTTGTCGCGCTTCGCGCTGTTGTAACTGATGTCACTCGCCACTGTGCTGCGCACGAACTTCTTTTCCACACGCATCTTCGGTACTCGGTCCCGCCGGAAGATCCTTCCGATCCGATCGAGGAAGTTCGCAAAACCCAGTGACCAGTCATTGCCACGCTTCAACTGCAGAGCTGCGAGAAAACCGTAGATGGCACCGCCGATATGGGCCGCGTGCGCAACGCCATCGCCACTGCCGATGCCGGCAAGATCCAGCAGCACTACAACGATCGCCACGTACATCAACTTCACCGGGCCGATCAGCAGCAGGTTCACCGTCATTGTTGGCCGGTAGGTAGCTATCCCCACAAGTATGCTCATCACCGCGGCGGAGGCGCCCATCATTCCAGGTCTGAACGTATCGCCGCTTGGAACATTCACTGTAAGTATGAAAAGCAACGCCCCGAAAATGCCGCCGAGCAGATAATTCCCGAGCAATCGTTTACCACCGAGCAGGTCCTGGAACAAGCGGCCGCTGAACCATAGCAGCACCATGTTCCAGAACACGTGGCCCACACCCACATGCGTGAACATGTAAGTGATGATCGTCCATGGCCGGTAGATGAAGAAACCGGGATCTGAAGAGGTGCGCAGCCACTGCACCAGATACATCTCACGCATGTACCGCGCCTGATCGCCACTGCCGGTGATCAGCAGAAGTGCCAGGTACGTCAGAATGAATAGTACGAAGACACCAAGGTTGATCATGATCAACCGGATGAGCGTGCCTCCATGCCGCCACTGTGCCTCCAGATCCTGCTTCAGGCTCATCTTATCTGTTCACAAAGATCGCACAACGGCTCCGTTCCTGTCGATCCGATCGCACCAGCGGTCCCATCTGCATCAGCAACGCATCATTACCAGCCTTCAATATATGTTCCTTTTTTGGGGCGGGATCCTGTCAGGTCGCGGCTGCGGCTCCAAGTCCTCGCCCAACTGATCTATACCGATCCACTCCCCTCTCCAAGATCTTCCCTCACCATCCGGAGATGGAGTAAGAGGGTGAGGCTCGGAGAGGGGCCGTGGGTGAGGGGCTCCGGGCTTTCCACCTGCGCCACTTACGCGCATAGCGTTCTTTCCGAACGATCCATCGATCGACAGAATGATCGGCTAGATCCGCAATGTCCTGCGCCAATGCCGTATGATGAAGAAACCGAAGATCATTCCACCCAGGTGCGCGAAATGGGCCACATTATCACCCGGCGATTGGCTCAAACCTGCGGTCAGTTCCAGAAGACCATACCCGATCACCAGGTATTTCGCTTTGATCGGGATCGGCGGAAAGAGCAGGAACAATTGCGTGTTCGGGAACAGCATTCCAAAGGCAAGCAGAACTCCGAACACCGCACCCGATGCACCGATCATCGTTCCAATGTGGTCATAAAAGACCTGCCGTACCAGATCGGCCGGTGCTCCGGATGACATCGCCATTTCCTGCAACGATCGCCACGCGCCTTCCATGTCATAGGATGACTGTTCGGCGATCGCTTTGATCGCGGATGAGTGCACACCGTAGGCAGCCAGCTCCAACTGATCACGATGTACTTCGATCGCGTTGACACCCGTATGCAGCGCCACCGCACCAAAACCTGTGGCCAGATAATAGACCAGGAATCGCTGTGATCCAAAGGCACGTTCCACCGGTGCCCCGAACATGAACAGCGCGAACATGTTCAGGAAGATGTGCCCCAGATCGCCGTGCATGAACATGTGCGTCACCAACTGCCACGGCTTGAAGAGTGGCGAGCCCACGTAGTACATGCCCAGCATGGTGTCCAGCTGGTTGCGGCCCATGGCATCGGTACCGAAACTCATCTTCAACAGGAAAAAAAGCCCGTTGATGATCAGCAGGTTCTTTACCACCACGGGCAATCCACCGCCGAAAGGAGTAGTGTTGTACTGCATCTACCGTTCGAATCGTTGCGCGAGCTCATCGAGCCCGAAGGTGATCAACGTGGGTTTACCTCCCGCCGTCAGGTAAGGCATTTCGCAGGCGAACAACCGATCGATCAGATCATGCATCTCCGCAGTGGAAAGTGAACGTCCGCCCTTCATTGCCATGCTGCGGGCCAGGCTTCGCGCGAGCGTCTGATGCCGGTCGTTCTTGAATGCGCTTTTTTCATTCTTCACCTGCTCAAGCATTCCTTCCAGCAGTCTCGTGGGATCCTCATCGGCCGCTTCGGCGGGCATGCCGTTCACCTGGAAGCTTCTTCCACCGAAAGGTTGCAGATCGAACCCCATCGTGCGAAGATCGGGCAGCAGTTCCTCCACCATGGAATGATCCCCGGCGTTCAACTCAACGATCCGCGGGAAGAGCTCCGTCTGGCTTGTGCCCGCACCGCTCTCCAGCATCTTCAGATTGCGTTCATAGAGCACCCGCTCATGGGCCCGATGCTGGTCCACCACCATCAGACCGCTCTTCAGCGGAGCAATGATGTAGATGCCATGCAACTGGAAGAGCAGTCTTTCGCCGGGTATCTCAGGTCTTTGCGACCTTGACCGATCGGGAGCAGCCGGGGCCCCTGCCGGGACCTTGCGTTCTTCCAGATCGAACAACTGTTGCCAGCCTTCGACATTCCGACGCGGCGGTTGAGAGAATGCACCGAGTTCATGTGGCCGCCATGGTGGGACCGAAGGAGCAGTAGTATTCATCGCCGATCCACCGGAAAAGGCGGATATGATCGCTGGCTCTGGCTCAAAATCCAGGCTTGGAACTATGTTGAAGCGTCCCAGCGCGCGGCGGGCGGCCGCATGAACGATCGCATACACCATCCGGTCATCGCGGAACTTTATCTCGGTCTTGGTGGGATGGATGTTGATGTCGATCTGCGCGGGATCAAGATCGATGTTCAGGAACCAGGACGGATAATTCTCACGCGACACCAGCTCGTCGTACGCCTTTCGCAACGCATGTTCAAGATAACTGCTTCGAATGAACCGGCGATTGACGAAGATGTATTGTTCACCTCGCGATCGTTTGGCGAACTCCGGTTTTCCGATGAATCCCGTGACGGAGATCAGCTCCGTGGTCTCTTCCACCGGCACAAGCCGTTCATCGTACTTGCGCCCGAAGAGGTGAACGATGCGTTGGCGCAGCCCCGCAGAAATGCGGGTCTCAGTTGCGAGGCCGGGCCTGCTTCCTTCTTCAGCCTTCAGCGATGAACCCTCAGCATTGCTCCCCGGCAGATTGAATTCCTCCTGATCATTGTTCATCAGCTTGAAGCCGATCTCCGGATGAGCAAGGGCCACACGCATGAACTCCTCCAGCACATGCTTCATTTCCACGCCATCGCTCTTGAGGAACTGGCGGCGTGCCGGCACATTGAAGAACAGGCTTTGCACGCAGATGGTGGTGCCGGCAGGCGTGGCGATGATCTCCTGGGCACGAAGTCGGCTTCCTTCTATCACCACCAATGTGCCCAGCTCTTGATCGTGCTCGCGCGTACGCATTTCCACATGTGCCACGGCGGCTATGCTCGCCAGCGCTTCACCCCGGAAACCTTTCGTGCGGATATGTGAAAGATCATCTGCGAGCTTGATCTTGCTGGTGGCATGGCGCTCAAAGCACATGCGCGCATCGTTCGGTCCCATGCCGCGGCCATCATCGGTCACCTGCACCAGCGTGCGTCCTGCATCCTTGATCACAAGAAGGATCTTCGTCGCACCGCTGTCGATGCTGTTTTCCAGCAGTTCCTTCACCACGCTGGCGGGGCGCTGCACCACTTCGCCGGCAGCGATCTGGTTCGCAACATGGTCTGGCAGCAGCCGGATCAGATCAGCCATTCCAATTCTCCAGCGATCCGAAGCTCCGTACCAGATAATAGAGGATCACCATCACCACCGCCATGATGGATACAAGCCTGATCAACTGACTTCGATCGCTGCTTTGTGTCTGCCAGGAATGGCGCAACCGTTTGGCGAAAAGTTGGCGGTCCAGGTCAGTGTATTCCCTGTTTGAATGTTCCTTGCGCAGACGTTGAAGCCTCTCTTCACGTTCTTCCTTCACCGGATCATAATATCGGGTGACAGGGTTGAACCCTCGCGGGCCATGATTCCTGAAGAGGCTGAACAAGGCTGGCAGTCTGGGGGCTTCCATGGCGGTCTTCAAAGGTACACAGCGAGTGAAGAAACTTTTAAGGGAAGTCCTCGTTACTCATGCAGGTTCCTACGGTATACCTGTTAAAAAGTGCCGCATGCACAGCGTTCCAGCAGAAGGGCGCGCCGATAGTTTCGCCAGGGTCATGAAGAAGCATTTGATCGCCGCGCTGCTGGGCACCACCCTGCTGTCCTTCAGCGGATCGCCCGGCGGTGAACGTACCTCATCTCCACCGCGTGCGGTGCCACTTCCGGTCTTCCTGAAAGCGGAGACGCCATGGGCCGATTCGGTGTTCCATTCCCTGTCCCTCGATCAACGGATAGGCCAGCTCATGATGGTGGCAGCATACAGCAACAGGGATGCGAAGCATGAACAACAGGTGGAAAAACTGATCCGCGAGCAGAACATCGGCGGCCTGATATTCTTCCAGGGCGGGCCCGTTCGCCAGGCGAAGCTCACCAACCGTTACCAATCGATCGCAACCACGCCGCTGCTTCTCGGAATGGACCTGGAGTGGGGGCTGGCCATGCGGCTCGATAGTACGATCCGCTTTCCACGGCAGATGACCCTGGGTGCAATACAGAACGATGCGCAGATAGAACAGATGGGAGAGGAGATCGCCCGGCAGATGAAGCGGCTCGGTGTGCATGTGAGCTTCAGCCCGGTGGTGGATGTGAACAACAATCCGGTGAATCCGGTGATCAACGATCGCAGTTTTGGTGAGGATCGGGAGAACGTGGCCCGCAAGGGGATAGCCTACATGCGTGGCCTGCAGAAAGGCGGTGTCATCGCTACGGCCAAGCATTTTCCGGGCCATGGCGATACGGACATGGATTCACATTACAGCCTGCCGGTGATCGCTCACAGCCGCCTGCGTCTCGATTCGATCGAGCTCTACCCTTTCCAGCGATTGGTGGAGGAAGGCTTGAGCGCAGTGATGGTGGCCCACCTCGAAGTGCCGGCGTTGGACAGTACCAAAGGTCTGCCAAGCACCTTCAGCAGGCCGATGGTGAGCGATCTGCTGGAAAAGGAGATCGGTTTCCGCGGTCTGGTGTTCACCGATGCGCTCAACATGAAAGGTGTGGCCAATGGCGCGAAGCCCGGTGAGATCGAACTGAAGGCGCTTCTTGCAGGCAACGATGTGATGCTCTTTCCGCAAGATCCCCTGGCTGCGATCGCACGTATAAAGATGGCGGTGGATTCAGGCGAGATCGATCAGGCCATGATAGACCACAAGTGCCTGAAGATCCTTCGTGCGAAAGAGTGGGCGGGCCTTGCCGATCGCCGACCCGTACAGTTGAAGTCGCTGTATGAGGACCTGAATACCATGAGCGGAAAATTGCTTCGGCGCCAATTGTATGCTGATGCGATCACTCTGCTGCAGGATGATGATGGCATCCTGCCTATAAGGGAGCTGCATGATAGGCGCATCGCATCACTGGTCATCGGCGATACGTCCGGGAATTTCTTCCAACGGGCACTGGGACGATATACAGGAATAGCGGAGTTCCATTGTGCCAAGGACCTGCATAAGGACAGCGTGCAGTTGCTACTCAGGGAATTGGAGGAATTCGATCATGTCATCATATCGATCCACGGAACCAGCTGGCGGGTGAACAAGGATTTCGGGATCCCCGAGACCGCGTTGGATATCGTACGTCAGGTCAGCGCAAAAGGCAATTCCATACTCGCCCTGTTCGCGAACCCGTACCGTTTGAACAAGGTCTACGGTTCGAAGGATCTTGCCGCAGTGGTGATAGCTTATGAAGAGACCGAGGACACCCAGGATCTTGTTGCGCAGGCGATCTTCGGTGCCATCGGTGTGTCAGGAAGGCTTCCTGTGACCGCCACCACCTATTACCGAACAGGCGTTGGCATGGACAGGTCCCCGATCGGGCGACTGACATACACATTTCCGGAAGCCTTGGGAATGCAGTCGCTGGACTTCCACCCGATCGATGCCATCATGGAGAAAGGGATGAAGGCACAGGCCTTCCCGGGAGCTGTGGTCCTCGCCGCAGTGGATGGACAGGTGATCTTCAACAAGGCCTACGGCCATTCCACTTATGAAAAGACCCGTCGCACACGCACGGACGATATCTATGACCTTGCCTCTGTGACGAAGGTGGCGAGCACGACACTGGCTTTGATGAGGCTCGTTGATGAGGGGCAGATCGATCTCGACAAGCAACTGGGACATTACCTGCCTGAACTGGAAGACCGCCATACTGCTCACGCCCGGATGCATCTCCGTGATATACTTACGCACCAGGCAGGGCTCAGATCGTTCGTGCCTTTCTATCAACGTTTGTTGAAGGACGGGAAATTCAAGGTTGGTGCCGTCAGCGATTCCTCTACAGAAACTCATTCTGTACGCATTGCTGATGGACTGTACATGGCGAATACTTATCGCGACAGCATGCTCACCTGGGTATTGCAGTCGCCTCTCGGCCAGAAAGGGGAATATGTATACAGCGATATGGGCTATTACCTGTTGCAGGAAGTGATCCAACGGAAGACAGGAATGACCATGGACAGATATCTGAGCGAGACCTTCTACCAGCCCATGGGTGCGGCCAGCATGACATACAAGCCCTGGGAGAGATACAGTACCTTACGTATCGCACCAACAGAATACGATGTGATCTTCCGCCAGCGGCAGGTATGGGGAGATGTGCATGACCCTGGAGCTGCGATGATGGGAGGGGTGGCCGGTCATGCCGGGTTGTTCAGTACGGCGAACGATCTGGCCATCCTGATGCAGATGTTGTTGAACAAAGGCGTTTATGGCGGCGAGCGTTATTTGAGCGAAGAAGTGATCGCCGAGTTCATCAAATGCCAGTTCTGCAAACCCGATGGCAGTGGCAACAGACGCGGCCTGGGGTTCGATCGGCCGGTAAAAGGCAAAGGGGGGCCTACTTGCGAGTGTGTGAGTTATGCCAGTTTCGGACATACCGGCTTTACAGGTACCATGGTATGGGCCGATCCCGAATCGAACCTCATCTATGTATTCCTGAGCAATAGGGTCTACCCCAACGCGAACAAGAACCTGCTTGCCGAGATGGGTATTCGGACCAAGGTGCAGGAAGTCCTTAATGATGCTGTGGCTGCCCGCATACGCCCCACGAGAATGGCAGTGACCATACCGCAGCGTTGAAGCACCTAATTCCTCAGGCCACGATCGTTCAAGAAGGTACGGTAATCGATCGGCTTGGGAAGCTCACCCCCGGTGAATGTGGGCAGAACGAACTTCCTTCTGGGGGATGGCCGGGAAGGTTTTTCAGGACGTTCGGTGCGATCGGGACCCGGAGCATCGGGCGTGGGATCTTGCGAAGGTTGGGGGGGGCGGGTATTCATGACCGCCGGACAGCAAAAGTGGTTCCGCAGGCGTGCTGAGCACGAAAGCATCATATAATTGAGGAATGCATAAGGAGTACCTGTGGAATGGACTTCCCAGCCTTTTCCACACGGCAAATGTCCAAAGGCGATATACGTTGGAAAACCTATAGATCTCAGCAGGATCTAGCAGAAGCCATGCCGCAAGATCATTCCTGAGGCCTCACCTTCACCTCATCCATCATTCGTTGATATTCGATCGGATCCATTTCCATGGGATCGGATGCGAAGAAGATCACCTGATAGGGCATCTTCGCTGAATGCTGGCCCACATCAGTATAACCGTAAGACCCCAGCTCCTCCATTATCCTTTCCACCGGCATACGCTGCGCAAGCGGAGGACCAACAGGAGTTTCACGGTACTGCCAGTCCACTATGAAAAGAGGTCTTGGGAATCTGAGGCCGTCGCGCAAACGCTGCACATAGCTTCGCCTATCCTGGATCTTCAGGTATGAATGCACGATCAACGCCACATCGGCCTCGCCTTGGGCCAGACCTGGATCACCCACTGGAACAGCACGGATCTTCAATCGATCATCGCTGAGGCCGAGATCCTTTTTCCTGGCCTCCAATTTTGCGATGTTGGCCGGATCATTATCGATCGCGATCACGTTCGCTCCTTGTTCAATGAGCTTGAACGTGAAATAGCCATCACCGGCGAACAGATCGGCCACCGTCTTCCCTTTCAGAAAACCTTCCATCATGAAGAACAGTTCATGCGGCCGTTGCCAGTTGTCCCGATCGGTGGTCTCAATGACCTTTCGCTCCGGTGTATTCACGGTCCTGGTCCCTTCATCGCCATTGCAGGCGATCAAAAGGACCGAAAGGATCAGCAAGGAGTTCGTATGGCGTATCATGATCTCTGGCAGGCGCGAAAATACCCAGCAGATCGGAGACACTTCCGCAGCGGTGTAGATTTGCCATACATGCCAGGGATCGACCAGGAGCTCAGGAGCCGATTCGAGAACGAGCAGCAGAAGGCGATGCTCAACATCATGTTCACGGCGAACTGGTTCAGGAGCATGCAGGTCTCTTGGTTCAAGCCCTTCGGCATCAGTCCCCAGCAATACAATATACTCCGTATCCTGAGAGGTGCGAAGGGGAGGATGAACATGCAGAACGTGAAGCAACGCATGGTGGATCGTGCACCGAACGCCACGCGTCTCACCGATAAACTGATCGCCAAAGGTCTCGTGGAACGGGAGCGTTGTGAGGAGGATCGCCGCGTGATCCATGTGCGGATAAGTGAAAAGGGATCGGACCTTCTCTCCCGCATCGATACGGAACTGAGGCCCCGGATCAGTGACGATCTGAAGGATCTTTCGGAAGAGGACGCACGGCAGTTGAACCGTATCCTCGATCAGTTGCGGGGCTGATCAAGCTCCGACTTTTTCCTGCACCAATGATCTGTGGATGCGTGTACCGCGGCCGGTGATGATCCCGAGCGCTCTGCCGGTGAACCGCTGACCGATAAAGGGAGTGTTATGACTGATGCTCACCAGATCTTCTTCCGTACATGTCCAGTTGGCCTCCGGATCGAACAGCGTCAGATCGGCATGAACGTCCGCAGAAATATGTTCGCGCGCCAGACCCAAGATCCGACGGGGGCCGGTGGTAAGGCCATCGATGATGTTCTTCAAGGATGATCTTCCCTTCAAGGCCGTATTGGCCACCGCGAAACAGGTCTCCAGCCCTATGATCCCGAATGCGGCCTGCCCGAATTCCAGGAGTTTGTGTTCGCGATCCTCTGGACGGTGATCACTCACGATGGCGTCGATCGTTCCATCCTTTATGCCTTCGCGAAGTGCATCGATATGCCTCATGTCCCGTAATGGCGGCATCACTTTATAGCACGTTTCGAATCCACGCAGACATCCATCATCGAGGAAAAGGTTGTGGGTGGCCACTGAGCAGGTCACCTTCAATTTCCCGGCTTTCGCCTGGCGTATCAGCTCCACACTCTCCGCTGTGGAAATGGTGGCGAAGTGCAAGTGCCCGCCGGCATACTCGAGCAATGCCAGATCGCGGGCTAACTGCATGGTCTCGGCCATGGCAGGGATCCCCTTGAGGCCTAGGCGGGTGCTCATTGGACCTTCGTGCATCTGGCCTTTCATCACCAGATCGGCATCCTGTGGAAATGCCATGATCGGTGGTGCACCACCTGGAAGTGCGCTGGAATATTGCAGTGCCAGCAGCATGAGACGTGAATTCCTGACCGGTCCCTGGTCATCGGTGAAAGCCACAGCTCCGGCACTTCGCAGGTCATGGAGTTCCGCCAGTTGCTGACCCTTCGATCCCCTGGTCAGCGCACCCAATGGAAGTACCCTCACGGGATGCCCCTGCGCCTTTCGCAGAAGATATTCCACGCCGGAGCGTGAATCGATCACTGGATCGGTGGAAGGAAGTACAGCAACAGATGTGAATCCACCGGCTGCCGCTGCATCAAGTCCGTTCAACAGACCTTGCTTCCATTCCTGGCCTGGATCTCGGAAGTGCGCCCTCAGATCCAACCAACCGGTACTGACATGAAGACCTTCCTTCCTTATCTCGATCGCATTGCCTTTCGTGATGCGGCCGCCGATCTTTTCGACCCTTCCATTGCGCACCAGCAGATCGGTGATCTCGTTGTTATGCGGGCCACCCGGATCGATGACCTTCACCTGGCGTATGAGCAGATCGTTCATCATCATTTTTTTCGATCCTGCATTACACCATCGCAGTTCATCTGTAACGCAGGAGCAGCACTTCGATCAAAAGGAACAAGAGGGCAAGGGCGATGAACCATTTCCATAGTTTGCGGCCTTCATCCAGTTCCTTCAAACGTAATGAAAGATCCTGTGTACCCTCCTCCATCACGCTGAAGGTGTTCAAGCCACGCTGCCCCAATTCACGCTTCAACTCTTCCACCGTAAAGGCCGAGAGGTCACTCTCCCGCCGTGACAGATCGAGCGCGATAATTGCCAGGGTATCCTCACCTTGTACAAGGGCATAAGGACCTTCAGGCAGTTCTTGATCATGCAGCACCAATGAGGTGCCGTGGCCGTGGCGCCTGATCTCAGGGACCAGTTCAGCTCCTTCAGGACCGCGCAATCGTGGGGGTGGTTCGGTGGCTATCTCCGATCCTTCCAAGGGAATGCTGGCCTCATCACCGATCATATGATAAAGGGCCCCCATGGGCCGGCTCAGTTCGGCCATACGCAACAACGAGGTAGGAAAGAGCGCATGGCGTGTCAGATCGCCCGATCGCTCGGCCAGAGGCGAGGAGAACAGGTAGGTGGAGCCCCGCTCATGTTGTACCCGTGCCAGATACGGATCACCATCCTGGGTGCGCAGCAACACATCGCTTCCCGGCGGGGGGCGCAACTGCCATCTTTCCCGCGTAACAGGAAGATCCACATTACGCGGCATGGTCTGGAAGATGTCACGGAAGAACGGCTGCTCCAGATCGATACGTTCCACACGCATGGTGTTTGTATCCCGCATGAGCGGAGCGGCCACATTGAAATTTCCGAAAAGTGGTGCGTAGCGCGATGGATCGCCTGCTGAAGGCGGAAGAACGGCCAGGCTCCCACCTTCCTTCACGAAGTTGGACAATGAACTCTGCAGGCCACCGGGAATATCGGGCAATGCATTAAGGATCACGAGATCCTGTTGCTCCAACGATGCCAGATCGATATTTCGGTAGTTCGTCTCAGTGAAAATGTGGGAAGTATCACCGTTGAAGACCGATGCGACCATGCGATCGGTAGGGGCATCGCCACCGGAGACAAGCATCACCCTGGATCGATCGATCACCTTGAACGCGATGTGCATCCGATCATCGAAGGTCACTGGCTGATCGGTGAGCGACACTTCACCCCAATGAAGTCCGGTGCTTTCGCTCAGGAACCTCAAGGTCGTATCAACAGTTGCGTTCGCTTCCACGGCAAAAGTGGCAACAGCTTTCTGACGGCCATCTATCGTCAGCCTTAATGGCACGTTCACCAAAGGTTGCTCACCATGATTGCGGATCCTTACATGCAACTGTTCATTGGTCCCCGCCCGGCGCACTGGATCGAAGAACCACACTGAATCGATGCTGAGGTTGGCCGTGTTGGAAGAGGCGATCGGAACAATGATGGTCGGTATCGTACTGTCATTGGTCCACGCATCCACATCGGTCACCGATCGTTGCAGATCGGTGAAGAGGAACGCTCTTTTCACCGGAAGATCGGAACCTGCCAGTGCTTCGCGCTGCCGCAGAAGCACTTGGGAAAGCATGCGCGAATACGGCCCCACGTCCACCTGACTTGCTGCCTCGAGCGCTTCATCGCGCCCCAGGAGGATCTGTTGCCTGCCCTCGAACCTGCCCGTCAGGATCTGGGAGCGATCGGTAGGGGCATGGGCCATCACCGTCTCCTGTGCACCCTTGCGCGCCTGATCCAGCAACCGGCCTCCGGCATTCTGACCATCCATGCTGAAGCTGTCATCGATATAAAGGGACACCGCCCGCTGGCCTGCAACGATGGAAGTATCAGCGCCGGGAATGTATGGTTGCGCAAAGGCCAGGACCAGGCATGCTATGGCAAGGCATCTGGCCAGTAGCACAAGCCAATGCTGCACTTTCTTCCTTGCACGTGTCTGTTGGGATACCTCGGCAAGGTGACGTACGTTGGAGAAATCGATCCGCTTGAAACGCCGGAGCTGGAAAAGGTGGATGAACACCGGGATCGCCAGGGCGGAAAGAGCCCAGAGGAAAGCCGGGTGGAGAAACGACATCGGCGCCAAAGATAGAAGGTGCGATCAGCACCGATCGCGGATCATTGAACGGCCCGTGGCTGCTGATCCGTATCCCGCTTCGGGCATATCACCTCATCGATCAGCATTTGGGTGAAGAGTTGGCCGCCTGTGTAGCTCAAGTGGTAGTTATTATCGAAGTGGATGGTGCTATCGAGCGAGAAGGAATGATCATGGAAGGGTACATCCAATGTTCGAACGACATCATGAAAACGCTCCCGGGCACCATTTGGAAGCATAAGCCTGTAATAGGGAGCGGTGAAAATATCGATACGGATATTCCTTGCTTTGCATATTTCAATGATCTTCACAATTTCCTTACTTATCTGGAAAGGAACCAGGTCCAATTGATAATATGGATAACCTCTGAATTCGCGATCTACGAAGAAGCTTCCTGTTCCATCGAAGATACTGTTCCGTTCTCCAAGCAGTGTTATGGCAAATTCTTCAGGACCCCATTTGGAGTTATAGAGCCCATAGCGGGCGAACGGAATATTTCTCAACCATATCCATTCTTCCGAAGTTCCCTTGAGGATATCGAACACCCTGGGATCGTGGATCCACGGGAGAAAATCATAGGCGGCTACGCTGGTAGGGGGTCTGCCTTGACTGCAATTCCGATAGTCCAACTGCAGTAGTACATGGTCGGCCGTATTATCTCCCGATATGAATTGCTGGAAGGCAAGAAGCATTTCCAATGGTCCATAATGATTATTCGAAATGTTTATTGAATTCATTGAGCACTTTTCATTGATCATGTTCATGTCGATATTCCACCATGCGCGGGATGAACCAATGATCACAAGGTCATAATGATCATCCTGCATCTGCCCCACCCATTGTGCTTTCACGGTACGGCCTTGTTTGAAAATGTTCGTGAAAAGACGGTCCATTACCAACGCGACGATCAATAACGCAGCTGCGAACAGGCAGATCTTCCATATGAACCTGACCATCCTAGAACTGGAAATAAATGAAGGAACGGGGATCATTGAACACACCGAACAGCCCTATGATCACAACGATGACGAAATAGCATATATAACGAAGAAAGGCCGAGTCCATCATCATCTTAATGAACCATTTTTTCATGGTCAAAAGGTCGATCGATATGAGCAAGCAGCACAATAAGACCGTACTGAGCATCATGGGTACCGATATACCGGTGGACCGAACGATATACGTGATGTCTTCATAAGAGGAAGATCCGTTCACCATGTTGCTGAAATACAGATGTGCATGAGCCATGGACTCGGCACGAAAATAGACCCTTGTAAGAGACACCACGAGAAATGTCGCCAGGACCAGCACCAGGTCGTTGATGATGTTCCCGACCCGAGGGGAGGTGAAGGGATCCTGATCTCTTTTATGCTTTCTGGCCAGGATCAATGGGATGAAAAGTATCGCATTCAAGCCCCCCCAGACAATGAACGTCCAGTTAGCGCCATGCCAGAGGCCGCTCAACAAAAAAACGATCAGGACATTGCGGATGATCATGGTCTTCGATCCTCTGCTGCCACCTAACGGTATATACAGGTAATCACGGAACCACGTGGAAAGACTTATATGCCATCGCCTCCAGAATTCACCTACATCGCGGGAGAAGTACGGTCTGTTGAAGTTCCGTATCAATTCGATGTTGAATAGACGTGCGGTGCCTGTGGCCATGTCCGTATACCCGCTGAAATCACCATATAACTGGAATGAGAAAAGAAGAATGCCGACAAGGTTCAACCAGCCACCGAATAGTTCTTGTCCTGAAAAGATCTCGTCCACCAAAGGTGCCGCCCGATCTGCGATGACGATCTTCTTGAAGGCACCGAGCAGGATCAAGCGGCAACCGGAGACACCCTGGTCATAGGAGAAAACACGCCGCTTGGCGATCTGTGGAAGCAAAGTGCGCGCCCGTTCTATGGGGCCTGCCACCAGTTGTGGGAAGAAGCTGACGAACGTGAGGAACTCGATGATGTTGCGCGAAGGTTCCATCTGCCTGCGGTACACATCTATGGTGTAGCTCATCGTCTGGAGGTGTAGAAGCTGATGCCTACCGGCAGAATGATATCCAGTGTTGATGCCGCCTCAGGAAGGCCGAAGGCTTCCTTGAAGGAACCGACGAAGAAGTTGAAGTACTTGAAGAAGAAGAGCAGCCCCAG
>JAEZAU010000049.1 GCA_023430325.1 Bacteroidota bacterium
ACATCTGCCAGAGCCAGAGCCTCAACATCTTCATGGAGAACGCCAACTTCGCCAAGCTCACCAGCATGCACTTCTACAGCTGGAAGGCAGGCCTGAAGACCGGCATGTACTACCTGCGCACCAAGGCCGCCACCGATGCCATCAAGTTTACGGTGGACAAGGCGAAATTGGGGCAGCCGGAAGTGAAGGCCGTGGCCGGTGGCGTGAAGGAGGTGAAGACGGTGAAGGATGCCGTGATGACCGCTCCGACAACAAATGGCGTAATGGATGCCGATGCCGCAGCGCAGATCGCATGCTCGCTGGATAACCCGGAGGGTTGCGAGATGTGCAGCGGATAGAAGGTGTTACAGAGAGAGGGAAGGGGCGGCTGTAGGGCCGCCCTTTTTCATTGTGGGGGTTATTAGGGCGTGCCCCTTCGCAGAGCCTTCGGGTCAGGCTCTTCGTTGCAACTCCGCACTCGGTCGTGCCTCCCTCGCTTGCGGGGTTTCCACTGCGATCCTTCACGCGAAAGGCGGGGTTGCGAAAAGTTTACCCTACATTGGCATTGAGTAAGTTGCGTTGCGCTATATGCATTATCTCATTACTCGAACTGTAATACTTGGTATCATCCTCAGCTCCTTGGTTTTCGCGTCATCGAGCTGCAATAACCGATCGAGTAATTGTTGCAAAGTCTGCACCACCGGAAAAGCATGCGGAGACACATGCATAGCTAAACGGTACAATTGCTCAAAGCCAAAGGGCTGTGCCTGTGATGGATAAATTGAGCTTACGTACTATGCTCAACAACGCTAGGTTGGAATGGCCATGAGATTTTTTCTTGCTACCCTACTTCTGGTGTCGGTACCCGCGTTAGGACAGCCGCTTGCGTACACCTATATCCTTGAAGCATACAATTGCCACTGTGGCGCGGATGGTCGACCAATCAATAGCATTCAACTAGGAGTGAGACTGGATCGAAGCCTAACCGTTCATACTGCATTGAATACAATTGTCGGCTGTGGCAGGATCTTCTTGAATGTCGATGGAGAGCGATATCCCTACAAGATTGTTCTGGCTAATGGAGAAGATAATGTCGCGCGCTTGGAACCGGTTGACTTAGGTATGAAAATCGACGAGCTCGAAAAAAAGATGAAGAAGGAGCCGAAGTTCGAGATGCTCACGCCTGATCTGGAGCGTTCAGGGAAACCAAAGCTCATCGTATTGCAAGGGGCCGGTATGACAAAGCAGGAAAGGGCTCTCCCAGAGGGATCGATCATAGCACAACATCAGAAGGGAGCTTTTCGGTATCACGTGTGCATGGAAGCCCGATCGGATTCGGACATAGACTTTGATCAGTTGTTGGGTGGTCCACTCTGGGTCGAAAAGGGGAAACCCTATCTCGTTGGATTGATCTCAGAGGTCAAGAGCGAGAAGGCCCAAGTATGTTTTACTGTCACTGGTCTGGATAACGTCTTAAACAAGGGAAGAACAGAGTTGATACATGCCTACCTGGCCAAACTCGACTCTGAGGAGGACGACTGTGGAGGAAGGCAGGTCTACTGGAATGGCTTCGCGACCTATGCTTTTCATAAGCTTGATCAGCCGAGCTACAAGCGCATTAACTCGAAGGACAAATGGAACAAATCGTTAAGGACGGCGCTGCACCGTATACGCGAGCATATGCGCGATAGCATACCAGCTAAAGGACGTAGTCGAGAGGGAGAGCCCAGTTTGTGCGTTTTTGATAATGATCTGGAGTACGCTTATCTAGCTTTTGCAGAACAGGCATCGATCCAGGAGCAATATGATTGGGCGGTGCTGCCTCGTTTCGTAAAGGCCTATAGTAACGTGTACTGCAAGCGCAGGAAATTCAGCGATACCGAGTTCATTCGAGACATCACGGAATTGAACTATCGGATCGATCGTATTGGTGCCGATGAGATAAGGCTCCTATATGAACTCGGCTATGATTGGAACGCATTCGAAGGCTTCGTCAAGAAGTACTTCCTACTCGCACAGGTTGGAGCCATACGCTTACGGTATGATCGATTAATGGAGGATGCCGATCTCAATGATCCCTGTATCCAGAAGCTCATGCTCGAAGAATTGGAGGGGCATGAGAAGAATTGGGCTAGACAGGTTGGCGTTGCCAATGATCCGCATCACGAGCGTTTGATGGTACATCTGGCGGATCTGCGAACGACCAGGAAGGAATATGTTCAAGGGCGCATGGTAGCCTTTAAGAAAGACCGGCATGAAGTACAGGAGATGATCCTGGAATTGGAGCGCGACTCCTGTGTGACCGAGCCCGAGCGGGTACAGCTCTTGAAGGCAGCCAGTGAAGAACTCATAGACCATGAGAAGGAGGCCATTGATTATGGCTTGGATGTGGTTGAAGAGGTAAGGAGGATCATTGAACGCTCGCTCGGTGCAGATGCCATGGGCAATGTTGTCACGAAGGTTTTTCGAGTCGAGAACGGCGTAGGAATAGAACTCACCATACAAGGTGGCGGTGCCATTCTGGATAGAAGATTGCACGGCAAAGCGGGCAATGCCAGCGACACCACGACGGTATACCGGCATGGATACCCATTGGGTGGTGTGGGAGATACCCTATCGGCCACCATCGCTCAAGTGTTTTGGGACCGGATCTGCCAGGACTACGCATCCAGACAATGGAACTATAGAACGGAAAATGTTTCGATCACTGGCATGGCCGACGGTGTACCTGTGCGGAGCACCTTGCGGTTTCCTGATGCCTGTAGACAGGAACTCACTGCCCAACGAATCGTCGATCCGAATGAACAGTTGGCTTATGCGCGTGCTTGGAGTCTGGCTCGCAGCATTGAGCATTTTGGCGATCGCTGTGGACTCTACAGCCTAATGGAGCCAACGATAAGTTCGCGAACCTTTCAGGAGCGTGGCGGGCAGTATCGCGGAGTCACTCTTATGGCCGTGATGAAAAAGAAATAGGCCATTCATTCTTGTCCCTTGGTTCGATACTTCTTTAGATATTCTGGTATTTCTTCTTCTTGGGGTGGCACCTGTTTCAATTTTAGTCGATCCTGTTGCTTCATAAATTCAAAAGCTCCAAAGATCGCGGCGGCGACTAGGAGAGGCATAATTAGAGCCATTAATTCCTTTCCGTCATAGGTTGGCGAGAACGCTCCAAGAGCTGCGAGTAGTAACATGCCGATCGCCACCTTGCGAACGGTATCATATTGATCATTCTTACTTGGTTTAGTAAGCGCGATACCGAAGATCCCGCAGATATATAACGCGCCAGTGAGTACAGGCCACCAAGGAAGCCCAGATGGATTGAGCATGCCTACCGCCCAATCCCTCAGCCATCCAACGAATGGGAATCCGAAGAATAAAGAAACAACTATTGTTCCACCGAAAGTCAGGATGTAGGATACGCGGCTCATCAGTTCACAGCATTTTTATTGCGTTGAATTATGGAATTAATTATAGCGTCGTTTCTATTTTTTACTTCGTCAAAATGTCTTCAAGCTCGAAAGATTCCGGTAGTAGGCCACAAATATCAACCGGTCTCGGATTACTACTACATTCATTGAACCCAATTTCAATACATCATTGTCCTCTTGACTGTATTTCAGCAATGTTATATAAGACCGGCTGTTTGGAGATAGGGAATAGCTTTCGACGATCGTTGGTTCACTGATGTCCGATTCTGTCATCTTTCTAGTTTCCATGATCCGAGCGATTTTTGATTTCAGTTGAACCCAGTTAGTTTCAATGTATCCTTTCCGAATTACTTCGTCCATTTCAGCAACAAATTCAACCGGTGCTTTCTGATTCACCATAGAGTTCATGGTATATATCTTACAATAGTCCTCAAACTCAATTGAATCTATTTTGTTGATCTTCTTATAGGTCGAATCGTTCACATAAAATGCGAACGTTTGACTTCCTGGAGGGTCGTACATGTCCACATAGTCCTTTACCCCGGGATCCAAATAGCATTCTTTAAAACCGGTAATCTGAGGAATGCATATGGATGAGTTGCCGAGCATCATCTGACGCTCACAAATTGGAACTAAGGCAACTTCTTCTTCGAAGTCTGTATTAGCGAGAAGGCCAGTCTCTTCTTCAGGTGGCTCAACAACGCGTTCACCACAAGCAATAAAGGCAATTGCAAGAAAAAGAAATTTCGATTGCATGTCAGGGCTTTCTTACATGCAATAGTATGTATTTCAGCGCAAAGCCCATTCATGCGATTTTTACGAGGTCCGGACGATTGGAGGTAGCGGAGGCTATCACACCAAGAACCAATTCAAAACTTTCCCAGCACACCCAGCCGGATCCTTTTTGATCTCCTGGTGCCAGAACCGCAACACCTGCCAGCCTTGTTCCCGCAGCGTTTTATCCACCAGCCGGTCCCGCTGCATGTTCCGCTCGATCTTACACTGGCTTATTTCTTCTTCCGAGGATCCTGGCTCGTGTGGAAGACTCGAAGCACAAGTATATACTCCTTCATGGGGCGATAAAGGATCACAAACGGAAATCCGGCCACCGGTAACTGTCGTATCAAGCCTCGCACACGCGGTGCAACATTTGGGAATTGTTCAATTGTCCGAAAATGCGCGTACACCTCATCTATGAAGTTGGTCGCGACCACCACACTGCGTTCCGCATACCATTTTGCGGAGTCTCGAATATCCGTGTCGGCTTCGTAGGAAACGCGGATCTGTCTCAACGACCGATCGCTTTTCGTGCCCGAGCAAGCGACTCCTCTACAGAAAATGTCTGCCCTTCACCGCGTTTGTGGCGTTCCCAAGTCGCATCGAGTTGTTGGATCTGTTCAGGCGTCAGCGAGTAGTGTGAACCACCTTGCAGGGTCCGCTCCACCGCATCCAAAAGATGCGCATCATCGATCGCATCCAGCTTTCGCTTCAAAGCTTCTTTCTTTGCCTTAAGATCTTTCATGTTACTCAAAGATATAGCGCGATCGAAAGCTAATTTGCCACAGGACTTACTTCAACGACACCAAAACTTCGTCAGCACACACAGTCGGATCCTTCTTGATCACCTGGTGCCAGAAGCGGATCACCTGCCAGCCTTGTTCCTCCAGCGTCTTATCCACCAGCCGGTCCCGCTGCATGTTCCGCTCGATCTTCGGTATCCAGTAGGCTTGGTTCTGGCTGATCTTCTTTTTCTCCTTCGCCCAGTCCTTGCCGTGCCAGAACTCACCATCGCAGAACACGGCCACCTTGTACTTATGAAAGGCAAGATCAGGCTTACCGAACACGCGCTTGTCGTTCCGCCGGTAGCGGTAGCCTGTACGCCATATCAACTTCGCCAGTAGGTCCTCAGAAGATGTCCGCGCCGATCGGATCGCCCGCATGTTCTTGGTGCGGATCTCCTTGGAGTGGACATGGGACTACTTCTCACCCTCGGTCCATAGTCCGTAACTTTGATACATGGCCCGTTACGTCATTGATATCAAGGACCCCCGCAAGCAAAAGCTGTTCGACCAGTTGATGAAGGAATTGGACTTCGTTGAGGTGGTGAACATCTTCAAGCAACCCGGCAAGGCGCAGGTGGCGCTCGATGTGATGGAGGCCATGGCGGACGTGAAGGCGCATTTATCCGGAAAGAAAAAGTTGAGGCCAGCCAGCAAGTTGTTGGATGAGCTTTGAGATCCGCTACACGCCAGCATTCGAACGTGCGATCAAGCGCCTGGCAAAGAAGTATCCATCGATAAGGACGGACTTTGCCGCTTGCTTGCCGAGCTTGCTGTTCATCCACATGCCGGCATTTCACTCGGAAAGGATTGTTACAAGATCCGGATGGCCATTTCAAGCAAGGGCCATGGCAAGTCTGGTGGCGCAAGAGTGATCACCTGTGTCAAAATGGTCAAAGAAGCGATCCTCCTGTTGACGATATATGACAAGTCGGAGCGGGAATCGATCACCGATGAGGAGTTAGAGCATTTGGTGGCAATGATCGGCTGACGTTCCCGCAGCGTCTTATCCACCAGCCGGTCCCGCTGCATGTTGCGTTCGATCTTCGGGGTCGCTTCTATCTTTACAAGACCATGGGCAAGCAAGCCGAAAAGAAGATCGAACTGGCAAAGAAGATCCTGGATCTTGAAGATGCTGACATGCTGCGATCGGTGGATGAGCTTGTGAATGGAGGTCCTTTCAAGCTGAGCAGATCCGAACTGAAGGAAGTGAAGGCGATCCGCGACAGGCATCTAAAAGGAGAAGGAAGTTCTGACTCATGGCCCAATGTGAAGAAGCGGATGCAGGCATTGATCAGCGATCGGAAGAAAAAGTAAGTCCAATGAAGCGGCTCTATGAATTGGAGCTCCGTGAAGAAGCTGAAGAGGACGTTGCAGCTTCGGTAGTCTGGTACAGTGAGAACCATCCTTCGAGAGTTCAACGGTTCCTCGAAGCGCTGGAAGAGTGTCTCTCGTTCATTTCAAGAACATCCAACTACCCCGGCGATCCTGGAGGACGGGATCAGGCAACTCCCGCTACGTTCCTTTCCATTGTTTGTGGTGTATATGATCGTTGATCAAGCTGTCTTGATCATACGCGTTTTCCACATGAGCCGCGATGAGCGCTTCAAGCTGCAATAGTGATCTGCTCCCATGGGCGGATCACCCGCCAGCCTTGTTCCCGTCTCATCCGAAGCTAGATCATTCACATCCCCACCGCCCCATACGGCCACGGGATCCCTGTCCTGATCGTATCGCCATCGGCAGTTGGCGTCTTCACACACGCAACCATGCTCTTGTCACCGCAGATGTTCCAGCGCACCATCGATCCCTCCTGTTGCTGATCGAAGGAGACCACTTCCTGCCAGGCGTGTGAGCGAACAGCCACGTAGAGCGCACAGGTCCGTTGTACGATGTCAGCCGTGGCAAGGTCGGCGTGGATCAGCTGAAGGCGCACTGGTGGGATGGCTGGATCGGTCGGCTCCGGTTCTGCCGGTGTGCATGATCCGAAAGAGAGCATCAGGAACAAGCCCGCCAATTTGCCAATTTCCATGGTTCGATCGGATCTGAAGTAAAGTTCAAAGATCCACGAGCGAGATTCGCGGAATTGGGAAGTCCTTAACACTTTCTGGATCAACATGCCACTGTTCCTTTTCCCCAGTCCACAATAGCCGTAGTGGTACCGCAGTTGTTAGGAATGTTGCAGGTTGAACCAAACCAGAGCGGTATGCCAGGAGCGTTGAAGATCATTGTGGCGGACGATAATGCGGATGCAGCTTCCACCATGTCCATTGTGTTGAAATACAATGGTTATGATGCGCATCCGGCCTATGGTGCTCCATCGGCGCTTGAGCTAGCGCGCAAGTTGCGGCCACAGGTGATGCTGATCGATATCGAGATGCCCACCATGGATGGTTATGAACTTGCCCAGGCGGTGAGGAACGACCCCAAATTGAGGCAAACCATGCTTATTGCGGTCACGGGCTACGATCGGGACCACCCGCGGGCACAGTCCTTCGCGTCGGGTTTCGATCATCACCTGTTGAAGCCGATCGATCCATTCGAGATCGTTACGTTGATCGAAAAGCACACGGGGCCAGCACGCGCCTGATACGGGATCTTCTCCCTGCGCGATCTTCGCCGTGTGGCGGTAACGCGTAAAAAGGATCTGCGCACAGGCGCATCGGTGTGGACCGCCGATCCGATCCCACATGTGGAACAGGATGAATTGCGATCGGATGCCCGTGCGGATGTGGCGGTCGTGGGTGCGGGCATCTCGGGCGCTATGGTCGCCGAGGAACTTTCCGCTCGCGGGTGTTCTGTGATCGTTCTCGACAAACGCGGACCCATGCGCGGATCGACCGCGGTCTCAACCGCGCTGGCGCAGTATGATCTTGATACGCCATTATTGGATCTTGCCGGAAAGATCGGGATCGACAAGGCCGTGCGTGCGTGGCAGCGTTCGCGCAGTGCGATGGAAGCTCTCGCCGATCGGTTGAATGAGCTGGATATCGAATGCGATCTCTCTCGTGTGCCTTCGATTCAACTGTGCGGCAATGTGCTCGATGCCGACCGCATGAAGAATGAATACGAGTTGCGGGCTTCCCACGGAATACCGGTGGAATTCGTGGATCGGAGAGCGCTCCTGTCACGTTTCGGGATCGATCGCGATGCTGCGCTGATGAGCTCCGGTGATCTGCAGATGCATCCATTGAAAATGACCGCTGGATTCCTGAACGCCGCGATCGGAAATGGAGCTCGCATCTTTTCACCGGTGGAAGTGAAGGAAGTGAATTGCGATCGGAACTGCGTCGAGTTGTTCACTGATGGCGGTGCGATCGTGCGTGCACGCCATGCTGTCTTCGCCACAGGATATGAAGTCTTGAAATACGTGAAGCTCGCCGGCCACCGGATCGATTCGACCTACGCCATCGCAACGCGACCCCAACCACATGCGTTATGGCCGGAACAGGCCATGATCTGGGAAGCGGCCGATCCGTACCTGTACATCCGGACCACGCCCGATGGCCGCGTGATCTGCGGCGGCGAGGATGAACACATCGCTGATGCCGAAGCACGTGATGCATTGCTTCCGCAGAAAATACGTGTGCTTCAAAAGAGATTGAAGGAACTGTTCCCGCATCTGGATACCGAAGCGGAATACGCATGGACAGGCACGTTCGGCACAAGCACCGCAGGCCTGCCATCGATCGGAGCGGTACCTGGAATGAAGAATTGTTACGTGATCCTCGCCTTCAGTGGAAATGGGATGATCTTCAGCCGCATCGCCGCCGATCTGATCGGAAAAACGATCCAGGGAATTTCAGATCCCGATGCGGATCTGTTCGCACTGCCGGATCGATGATCGAAAGGACCTCAGCCGTTGAGCACCTCAAGCAATTCGTTCCGTTCCAATGGCTTCACCAGATGTCCGTTGAAACCTGAATTCTCGGTACGGCTTCTCACTTCGGGCTGGCCCCAGCCGCTCAAGGCATAGATGCGCGTCCCCTTCAGTGAAGGCATGCGCCGCATTTGCACGCAGGTTTCGTAACCATTGATCCGCGGCATGCCGAGATCGAGGAAGATCAGCGCCGGCGCGAAGGCATCCACCACGGAAAGCGCTTCCTCGCCATTGTAAGCCACCTTCACTTCATGGCCCATATTCTTCAACATCAACGCGAGTGAATCCGCGGCATCGTGATTATCGTCCACCACCAGCACTTTGTGTGTGCGCATGGGCATCGATCGCGGCTGCACTTTTTCAGTTGTATCCGGCGAAACTTCGATCGGTAACTCCACCGTGAATGTGCTGCCCTTGTTCTGGCCTTCGCTCTGTACACTGAGGCTTCCGTTGTGAAGATCCACGAGCTGCCGCGCGAGGCTCAGCCCGATCCCCAAGCCTCCCTGCCTTGGTGCATCATCGCGCTCCACCTGCTTGAACATGGTGAAGATCGCATCCTGATCCACTGGCAAGATCCCCATTCCGGTATCGATCACGCGCACCACCGCGCGATCGCCTTCACGCACAGCCTTCACGCAGACCTTTCCACCTGCGGGCGTGTATTTGCACGCGTTCTCCACCAGGTTCATCAACACTTGTGTAAGCCGTGTGCGATCACCATGTATCGGCAGGTCCTTCTCGATATCGACCTCCAGCGTATGCTGCAGTTTTTCGATCTGCGGAGCCATCACATCCACCACATGCGCCACCACCTCGCTCAGATCCATTGGGGCCATGCGCAATTTCACCGCACCGCGATTGATGCGGCTCACCTCCATCAGATCATCCACAAGGTGTTTCAAGTGAAGCAATTGCCGCTGCATCATCCTGCGTGTATGCTTCTGTTCTTCAGCGGGAAGTTCGAGATCGAGCAATTCCAGGCCGTTCATCAACGGTGAAAGAGGATTGCGCAATTCGTGTGCGAGCACTGAAAGGAATTCATCCTTACGCTTGTCGTTCTCTTCAAGTGCCTCGGTGGCGTTGCGCAGTTCGGTGATGTCGCGCGTGGTGCCGGCCACTGCCTCCACCCTTCCATCCGTATCGAATACGGGAATGAAGATGTAATCGTACACGCCGCCACCGCTCGCACCGGTGAAGGGGATCACGCCACGCAAGGGCTTTCCGGTGCGCGCCACCTGATCGATCTCATCCTCGTGCATGCGCGCATGCCATTCGGGATAACCAACATCACGAAATCCTTTTCCAACGATCTCTTCGCCTGTGATCCCGTACAGGTCCGTGAGCGCTTTGTTGGCGTAGATGAATTTGTGCTCCAGGTTCCAGACATACGCGAAATCGGGCGTATGGTCCAGGATGGTGGTGTAGATCCGTTGTTGCTTGCGTGAGGCCTCACTGGTCTCTTCCAGCTTACGCTCCACGTGTTTGCGATCGGCGTTGCTTTGGAAGAACACCACCATGCCATCCTCTCCCATCGGCTGGCTTTTGATATCGAACCAGCTCTGCCACGGCTCATAGAACAACTCCATCCGCCCGTGCACGCGCTCCTTCATCGTACGCATGTAGAGGTGATAGACGGGCGTGCCCACCAGATCGGGGAATACATCCCAGATATGTTGGCCGATCACTGAACCGATCGGGAGTTGATATAGATCGGCGGCCGCCTGGTTCATGTACAGGTAGCGCAGATCCTTGTCGAAAATGGCGATGCCCATGGGCAGGTTGGCCACGAGTTCCTGCTCGTTCAGTTCGCTCATTCGGGATCGTATCGAGGTGGCCGGATCGAATTCACGGACCAATGGAGCCGAAGATAAATGCAGCTGCAGCGGATCCGTATTTAAAGAAAGTGAAGAGTTACTTTCACGCGATGCCTGCCAAACCGGTCGACATTGACTCATACATATCAAACTTTCCGCCGGAGGTGCAGGAAAAGCTGCAGCAATTGCGATCGCTGATCAAGCGGATCGTGCCAGAAGCGACGGAGAAAATGAGCTACGGCATTCCAACATTCTTCCTGAAGAAGAACCTGGTGCATTTCGCAGCCTTCAAGGAGCATATCGGGTTCTACGCGCTGCCCACCACCAACGAGGCCTTCAAGAAGGAACTTTCAGGCTACAAAGTAGGCCGAGGTTCGATCCAATTCCCGCTGGATGAGGAATTGCCGATCGGTTTGATCGAGAAGCTGGTGCGTTACCGGGTGAAGGAATTGAAGGGGACGAAGGATTAAGATCATTCGCTCCCCTCGAAAACGCGAACGGCGGGCAGGTCGTTCCTGCGATCCGGAACCCGGTCCCTGAGACGGAACATTTCCCGTTCCAAAATAAAGGATCACTTTTAGGGCATGTTTTCGCGATCCTTCCGGCCATTGCCGGTGCTGTTCAGTGCGATCCTGTTATGCGGTTGCGCTTCCATGCTCAACAAGGGGAACAATTCCCTCGTGATCGGCTCTGAACCATCCGGTGCGGCCGTGTATGTGAACGGCAACCAGAAGGGAACCACGCCTTTCACCTACAGTTACACGCCCGATGATGGGGAGCACGTATCGATCGAACTGCGCAACCCCGGCTACCGGCCCACCACGCTTTCCCTGCGGCCCGGCATGGCAGGTGGCGTGCTCTTCGTTGATGCGATGCTGCTCGGGATCCCCTACCTGGTGGATCGGAACAACCCTTCGCTGTACCGGCT
>JAEZAU010000105.1 GCA_023430325.1 Bacteroidota bacterium
GGGTCTTGATCGCCATTCTCGCAGTTACAGCGGCCGTTTCGCACTTCGTTGGCAATGCGAAAATGCCCCTGGCAAGATCGCTGCACAACAAGAACCTCTACACCGACGCGGATACACAAAGCGCCGACAAACGCACCGCGATCACAGGGATCATCGGTGTGTTGCTGATCGGTTTCGGCATCTGGTGGGCCGATGCCGTGGTGGCGATCATCATTTCCACCACCGTGGTGAAGGAAGGTGCCGGGAACACGAAGGACGCAATACTCGATCTGATGGATCGCCACCCGATGAAGGTCGATCGCCACAAGGAGGATGATCTGGTGGAGAAGATCAATGAGATCGCGCTTTCCACCTCATGGGTTAAGGAAGCGCGTGTGCGTGCCCGGGAGGAAGGCCAGGTCTATTTCGGTGAAGTGTTCGTAGTGCCGCGGCAATCCTCGGTGGATGTAGAAAAAGTCGAGGCGCTAGGCGAGAAGATCCGCGAATTCCATTGGCGGCTGCACGATATCTCAGTGATACCCGTGACGGAGATAAAGGATGTGGAGGATGAGGAAAAGGATTAGGATCTTCAGATCGAACATTGGCTGATAGGCACGTTGATCCAATTGAGCGATCTTGACTCCCGATCTTCGCGCCCGTGCTTGCCACCATCACCCTGCGCAAACCCGCCGATGCCGCTGCCGTGGCCCGCATGATCCTGGATTCCTATCCCGAGCGGCGCATCTTCACGTTCACCGGCGATCTCGGTGCCGGCAAGACCACACTGATAAAAGGTTTCTGTGAAGCGCTGGGGGTTAGGGAAGGCACCAGCAGTCCGAGTTTTTCGATCGTGAACGAATACGAAGCAGATGGTGAAACGATATTTCATTTCGATCTGTACCGGCTGAAGCATGAGGAGGAACTGGAGGGGATCGGTTTCACGGAGTATATCGATAGTGGGGCCTTCTGTTTCATCGAATGGCCGGAATTGGCGGAGGAATTTCTTCCAGTGGAAACTGTTCGGTTGCAATTTTCGATCGGCCCGGGCCAGCATCGCACGATCCGGATCCGTTCCACCTGATCGATGCCTGGTCACAGATCGATCCCTTTCCCGTTTCAAGCTTGCGAAGTCGGATGGCCTCTGGCTCCGAGCTTATGATCGATCTGTGAGCAGGCATCGATCACTTCCGGCCATGCACACCCATCACACGATTTCATCCACCCACCGCCAACACGTACCTTCGCCTCCACCGATCCGTACAGGCCACACCCCCGGATGAGCCCTTCCAGTGACTTGCTGAAACAACTGGCCCGCGAAGTGGCCATGATGCCTCAGGAGCAGATGCTCGAGGTGGGCCGCCGCAAGAAAAGCCTGTTCATCGGCATTCCCAAGGAGATCACCTTCCAGGAACACCGCGTTCCGCTGGATCCCCAGTCCGTTGCAGTGCTCGTTGGCCGTGGACATGAGGTGGTGATCCAACGCAGCGCGGGCGAGCCGGCCCAGTTCCAGGATAATGACTACAGCGAGGCGGGCGCCATGGTGGTGGATTCACCCGAAGAGGTGTTCAAGGCCGATCTGATCTTGAAGGTGGCACCGCCCAGCCACAATGAGATAGAGATGCTGCGCCACAAGCAGATCCTCATCTCAGCACTTCAGCTCACCGTGCAGCCGAAGGACACCCTGCGCCGCATGATGGAGAAGCGCATGACCGCGGTGGCCTGGGATTTCATCAAGGACCGCGAAGGCATCTATCCGATCATCCGGGCCATGGGTGAGATCGCAGGCAACACCAGCATCCAGATCGCCAGCGAGTATCTCAGCGCGGATAAGGGCGGGCAGGGACTCATGTTGGGCGGCATCAGCGGTGTGGCTCCGGCGGAAGTGGTGATCGTGGGTGCAGGTACCGTAGGCGAGTTCGCCACACGCGCTGCGATCGGTCTTGGGGCCAGTGTAAAGGTCTTTGACAAAAGCATCTATCGCCTTCGCCGTCTGCAGAACGATCTGGGTTGCCGCGTATGGACCTCGGTCATTCAACCGCTGGAATTGCGAAAAGCGCTGCGCAATGCCGATGTGGCCATCGGAGCCCTTCGCCCCGAGCAGGGCCGCACCCCCATGGTGGTCACCGAAGAGATGGTGAAGGACATGAAGAACGGCAGCGTCATCGTGGATGTCAGCATCGATCGCGGAGGCTGTTTCGAGACCAGCGAGGTCACCACGCACACCGATCCTGTCTTCAAGCGATATGGCGTTCTGCATTATTGCGTTCCGAACATCGCCAGCCGGGTCCCGCGCACAGCAAGCACCGCTCTGAGCAACATCTTCGGTCCGATGCTCCTGAGCATGGGCGATGTCGGCGGTTTTGAGGAATTGATCAAGACCAACCTTGGCGTACGCCATGGCGTGTATCTCTACAACGGCACAGTGACCAGCCCCATCCTCGGGGAAGCCTTCAAGCTGCCGTACAAGGACCTGGATATTCTGCTGGCCGCGTTCTGATGCCTCTCCGACGCCGGATCTTCCTTTACATGATCGGGGTCCTGATCGGCGGAGCGCTCGCCTATTCTTTCTATGGCGAAAGACTTGTTTCCGCAGGATGGCTGCCTGAGCAAAAGATCAAACAACGTCTCGCTTCCACGTTGATCGATGCACGACCGCCCGCTCGCGAGCAATTGGATGGAATGCAAGTTCAATTGGCCGATCTGCGCAAAATGATGCCTGATGCATCCATCGATCTGAAGAACAGCCGGCGTACGGATGACAGCATTTATTATCGGGTGGATATGACCGTTGCGGACAGACCTGCCGAAATGATCATTGCCGTGCTGCGCGATTTCGATCGGGACAGTACGGCCACTTTATGGTCCATCGTTCAGAAATGATGCCCGATCGGGGCAGGGTTTCCACATCAGAAAGCCTTCTTTACCGTTTATTCCATCGCAGCATTTGCCGCGTGGTTCGTGGCATTCCTCCACGCGCGGTCCGTTGCGGAACGTTTGTGGGAATGCCCACAGCATAACGAACTGTCATGGAGAACGATCCAAGAACACAACGAGATCCAGATCCGCTTCCAGAGTGGACCAAGGACAACAGGCGTACGGACATGTTCGCGGCCCGCAGGATGTGGTACGTGATCCTGGGCCTTCTGGTGGTGATGGCCGTGGCGGCCGCCTTGATCAACTACTGGCATGATGATCAGCCGATGAGCAGTCCAGCGCCACAGGAACAGGCTGCACCGCGCACACCGGGCGAATGATCATAGCGGCTGCAACGCCGCGGTATCGTATTGCTGCTTCACCTGCTCATTGCTCAGCGCAATGAAGGTGAAGATGCCCAGCGCCAGTCCCAACGGTACGCTCAGGCAATTGAAGCCGGCAACGATCATGCTGCCGATCCGGTTCCTGCGGCGGGTGATCCAGATGCCGCTGAGAATGTTCAAAATGCCAAAAGCGGCTACCAGCACGAAAAGTCCGACACCCATTCCACGCATCAGCCCGAACACCCATTGCGGTGGGGCATCGCCTGTATCCAATGTGGCCTCCGAGGCCACGTACGCTCCGCCCATGAATACGATCAGAACGATCAGCGCAGCAAGCAACTGAAATGCGCCCCAGATCGTGTGAAGTATGGAAAGTGTTCGGGTATGGCGTTCCATGTCGGTCATAGTTTGATACAAAGGATATCGATCCATTTGGATCGGGTCGACCGTCCATCATTTTTCAGATCCGATCACTTTGGGCGCCTGCCGCTCCGCGTCATCGGGCTGTACGTTCCTACTCCTCGTTCGGAATATGAGAAGAGTCCGCTTCGCGTCCCTCTCCTCCGGAGAGGGGCTGGGGGTGAGGCCTCACTGCGGGGTATCCACTGCCATCCCTGGCGCACATGCCGTTGGGGTGCTACGCGCCGCGCCGGGCAAGCTCCTTCTTTATCATCTGTAATTCGCGTCCGGTCTGCCCGGCCACACTGCTGTTCTCGGCAGCGCGGCGTATCAGGTAGGGCAATACCTTCTTCACAGGTCCGTAAGGCACGTACTTCACCACGTTATAGCCCGCCGCGGACATATTGTAGCTGATGTTGTCGCTCATACCCAGCAATTGCGAGAACCAGATCCGATCATCATCGATAGGCAGATGGTGTTGCTGCATCAGTTCGGCGAGCAGTATGGTGCTCCGCTCGTTATGGGAGCCTGCCACCATCGCCATCCGATCGATATTCTCCACACATTCCTTCAGGCCCGCATCATAATCAGCATCCACGCGTGGCTTGTTCTCATGAATGGGAGAGGGGTATCCCATTTCCCGGGCGCGTTCGCGTTCCTTTTCCATGTACGCGCCACGCACCAGTTTTATACCCAGATGATAGCCGCCCGCTTTCGCCTTGGCGATGGATGATCGTAAGAAAGCAAGCCGGTCATGGCGGTAGAATTGGATCGTATTGAAGACGATGGCCCGTTGCTTATTGTATCGCTCCATCATCCTTTCCACCAGGTCATCGATCGCCTGCTGAATCCAGCTTTCCTCGGCATCTATCAGGATGGGTACGCCGACATTGAACGCTGCAGCACAAAGGGTCTCCATCCTTCCCTCCACGCGTTGCCATTCGGCCCTCTCCTTGTCTGATAAGCTGCTGCCGTTGCTCTTCTTCTCCCACATGGCATGGCTGGCGATACCGCTGGGCTTGAAGACGCAGAAGGGTACCTCCCTTCGCTGCTTTGCGGCAGCAATGGTCTTAAGGATCTCCTTCACCGTTACATCGAACGATGTCTCGTTCTCCTGGCCTTCGGCGCTATAGTCCAGAATGGCCCCTATGCCGCTTCGGTATAGTCTTTCCGCGGTCCTCAAACTCTCATCTATCGTTTCGCCACCGCAGAACTGTTTGAAGATCGTGCGCTTTATCAATCCCGTAACAGGAAGGCCGATGCTGAGCGCCGCAAGCGTGGCTTTCTGTCCCAGACCTGAGATCAACTTGTTCCCCAGCAGGTTGAACAGGAATTCAGCTTCCTTCAATTCCTTGTCCGATCGGTCGGCAAAGGCGATGCGGGTATTTGAAAGATCGGGCAGTTGTTGTGGCACCTCTTCGCTCATTCGATCGCCCGGGGATGTTCCTTTCTTCGTTCCTTTGGTGCCCGGCGCGCGGCGCCAAAAGTAGGAATGAGAGCGGTGCTCAGCGAGGTGCGATCCATCGATACAGGAGGTTCACCTGTTCACATTGGTAGTGGCAGCCTCGGCGCACTGGCCGCCTACTTGAAAGATCTCCCTTCAGCCACCCGCTGTTTCATCCTCGGCGATGAGACCACCGTGGGGCAATGCCTGCCTGAATTGCGTTCCGCTGTTCCGGTGCTGGCCGATACCGAAGTGCTCTCCGTGCCCGCCGGTGAATCTTCAAAGAGCATCAGTTGCTGCCAGCATCTGTGGACGGAGCTTTCGGACCATGCCGCCGACCGTACCGCCATCCTGATCAATCTCGGTGGTGGTGTGGTCACCGATCTGGGTGGTTTCGTTGCAGCCACTTACAAACGAGGTATCCGATCGATCAACATTCCCACCACGTTGATGGGCATGGTGGACGCTTCGATCGGTGGAAAGACCGGGATCGATCTTTCCGGTGTGAAGAACATCGTGGGCGCATTCCATGATCCGATCGCGACCTATATCCACGTGCCGTTCCTGCGAACATTGGGCAAACGCGAACTGCTCAACGGCGTGGCGGAAATGTTGAAGCATGCGCTGATCCAGGATGCGGATCATTGGAGAGCGATCAAGCGTGCGCCTTTGCATGATATCGGTTCACTCCTGGCCTTGATCGAACGATCCGTCAGCATCAAGGCCGCTGTGGTGAAGGAGGATCCGCGCGAGAAAGGCATTCGCAAACTCCTGAATTTCGGCCATACCATCGGTCACGGCATCGAGGCATTTTCATGGGAAGGTCCCCACAGGGCGTTGTTGCATGGTGAAGCCGTGGCGCTGGGCATGATCTGTGAGGCGTGGCTCAGCTGGCGCATGGGCCTTCTGGATCGCGAAGCGTACGATGAGATCAGCACTTTCCTCTTCACGCTTTACCGGCCATATCCACTGGAAAGCACCGGCCATCACAGGATACTTGAACTGATGCGGAACGACAAGAAGAATACCGAAGGCCAGTTCAGGCCCACGCTCATCACTGCGATCGGGAAGGGAGAGATCGATGTGCGTGTCTCGGCCGCCCAGATCCAGGAAGCGTTGGAACATTATCGTTCCACGGTGCAGATGATGAAACGCGTGGATGGGTAGATGGCGGCCCGCGGATCGATCACGATCGTTGCACCATCATCGCCGATAAAGGCGTGCATCAGGCTTCCGCGATCGAAAAGCATCAGCAATCGTGCATTGATCATTTCTTCTCTGGCT
Organism: Bacteroidota bacterium; assembly: GCA_023430325.1. GTDB lineage: Bacteria > Bacteroidota > Bacteroidia > Flavobacteriales_F > PHOS-HE28 > PHOS-HE28. The sequence goes on from JAEZAU010000105.1 coordinate 6,364, forward strand.
GGCGGATCGCATTCCATCGAACACTTCAGTGATGCCGATGACTCGATCCGCCTGCGACGGTTATTGGAGGAAAGGCCGGCAGTGATGGATTGCGGCGCTGGCGGCACCACGTTACGCTTTTTACTTGCGTGGGCCGCAGTGCAGCCAGGTGGATCGTATCTTATCACAGGCATACCACGATTGCTTGAAAGACCACACGCGCCGTTGATCGAAGCGCTGCAAAAGCTCGGCGCGCGGATCGATGTGTCTCCAGATGGGATCCATGTTCGTGGTGGAGAACTTATCGGTGGATCGATCATCCTGGATTCACCGATCAGCAGCCAGTTCATCTCCGCCTTATTGATGATCGGCCCGTACATGGAAAATGGTCTGCAGATCGAATGGCGCGGAAGAAGGTACAGTGAGCCCTATGTGGAGATGACCTGCCGGCTGATGCGTCATTTCGGGGCGGAAGTGGATCGTTCGGCCGATCGGATCGAAGTGAAGAAAGGCAATTACCGATCGGTGCCATTCATTGTTCCCGCGGATATGAGCGCTGCGTCCTTCTGGTTCCAGGTCGCATCATTGGCGCAAGGCGCACGGATCGAGCTGCCTGATCTACTCGACGATGGACTGCAGGGTGATGCGGCCGCAATGAAATTGTGGGAACATTGGGTGGTATCTGAAGAAAGATCCGATCGAACGATCCTGTATCATCGCGATCGCACTGAAGAGGAACATTTCAAGGCCGATCTATCCCGTACACCGGACCTTTTCCAACCGTTGATCTTCACGTGCGCAGGCCGCGGTATCGAAGCCACGATCACCGGACTGCATAACCTTTCCTTTAAAGAGACCGATCGGTTGGCCGATACACAACGTATCCTGCATCAATTCGGCATTCGATCCTGGATCGATGGTTCCGCATTCCATCTGGAAAAAGGTGATCTTTCATTTCCTTCCGATCCCATCGATCCGTGTGGCGATCACCGCATGGCCATGGCCGTGGCTCCGCTCGCTTTGAAAGGTACTCCGGTGCGCATCTCCGATCCGCAAGTCGTTGAAAAATCCTATCCCGCTTTCTGGCAGGATCTTCAACGTGCAGGTTTTCAGGTGATGCTGGACGAGAATTAGTTCGTGCCAGTCACGATCTTCGCCCCCTCGATCGCACATACCATGGCCTTTCCAACAGATCTCGAGATCGCGCAAAAAGCGAAGCTCCGACCCATTGCACAAATTGCAGAAAAGATCGATGTGCCCGAGGAAAAGCTCGAGTACTATGGCCGCTTCAAGGCCAAGCTTCCGCTCGATCTGATCGATGAAGAGCGTGTGAAGAAGGCGAAGCTCGTCCTGGTCACCGCCGTGTCCCCAACGCCGGCCGGCGAAGGAAAGACCACCACCAGCATCGGACTTTGTGAAGGCCTGAACAAGATCGGCCGCAAGGCGATGGCCGTGCTGCGCGAACCATCGCTCGGGCCGGTCTTCGGCATGAAAGGCGGCGCGGCCGGTGGTGGTTATGCGCAGGTGGTCCCCATGGAGGACATCAACCTGCATTTCACCGGAGATTTTGGGGCCATTGAAAAGGCGAACAATCTGCTCGCCGCGCTCATCGACAACAACCTGCAGAGCAGGACCAGAAGCCTCGGCCTCGATCCACGTACCATCGGCTGGAAACGTGTCATCGACATGAACGATCGGGCGTTACGCGACATCGTGATCGGGCTTGGCGGATCGGGCAACGGAATTCCACGGCAGGACGGTTTCAACATCACTGCGGCCAGTGAGGTGATGGCGATCCTGTGCCTGGCCACAAGCATAGATGACCTGAAACAACGGCTTGGCAACATTTACGTCGGCAACACCTTCGATCGAAAGCCGATATACGCGCGTGACCTGAAGGCGGAAGGCGCCATGGCGTTGCTGTTGAAGGATGCCATCAAACCCAATCTCGTGCAGACCCTCGAAGGCAATCCCGCCATTCTCCATGGTGGGCCGTTCGCCAACATCGCACAAGGCGTGAACAGTATCCTGGCCACCAAAATGGGGCTTTCACTCGCAGATGTGGTGGTCACCGAGGCAGGGTTCGGTGCCGATCTGGGTGCGGAGAAATTCTTCGATATCAAGTGCCGCGCAGCTGGTCTTGCGCCGCATGCCGCTGTTATCGTGGCCACCATTCGGGCGTTGCGCTACCATGGCGGTGCAGACATCAAGGAAGTGAACAACGCCAGCGCCGATCGGGTGCGCACCGGGCTTGCGAACCTGGGACGCCACATCGAGAACATGTCGTATTTCGGGGTTCGATCCGTAGTGGCCATCAACCATTTCCCGACGGATACCGAAGAGGAGATCGAACTGGTGAAGCAGTTCTGCGAGAAGGCTGGCAGCAAGGCCGTGCTGGCACAAGGGTTCGCCAAAGGAGGAGATGGAATGACCGCGCTGGCCGAGGCCGTGATGGAGATCGCGGATTCCGGCAAGGCTGACTTCAAACCCTTGTATCCGCTGGAAATGCCGATCCAGGAGAAGATCCAGGTGATCGCCAGCAAGATCTACCGCGCAAGCGAAGTGAGCTACAGCAGTGAAGCGCTCACGGCCTTGAAACGGATCGACAAGCTCGGCTTGAACGAGGCTCCGGTGTGCATCGCCAAAACGCAATACTCTTTCAGTGATGATCCGGCCTTGCGGAATGTGCCCACGGGCCACAACATCCATGTGCAGGACATTGAAATAGCGGCAGGCGCAGGTTTCGTGGTACCGATCCTGGGCAAGATGATGCGCATGCCCGGTCTGCCAGAAACGCCCGCCGCCGAACACATGGACATCGATAACAACGGTGTGGTCACCGGCTTGAGCTGAAAGTTTTTGGGCGTGCCCCTGCGCAAGAGCCTCCGGGTCGCGCTCTACGCTCATACTCCTCCCCCGGATCGGACCCGGGGTGCGGGGTAACCGCTGCGATCGCTCACGCGCTTCGCAAAGCCAGTGAATTTGGTAGGCAGAAGGAGAGATGTGAGAGGTTGATGGCTGAGGCGTGATCCTGCCACTCACCATTACCTCGACAACCTCAACGTCATTATTGAACGTGATCTGCGTAAGTGGCGCAGCCGGAAACCCCGGACCCCACCCCCAGCCCCTCCCCGAAGGAGAGGGAGCGAAGCGGCCAAGAATTTCTGGGAGGAGTTGCAGGCGCAGCCACGCCCTGGCAGGAATTCGCCCCCTTTTCGAACATATCGTCGCACTCGCTACCTTTGTGCATGGAAAGTACGTCTCCCGCCGCCACCCGGAAACCGGCTTCCGCACAGGCCAACGGCCGCGCCGCCCGCGACAAGTTCATCTCTGAAGGCTTTACATACGATGACGTGTTGCTGGTGCCCGCTTACAGCGAAGTGCTGCCGCGCGAGGTGAGCATCCGATCG
>JAEZAU010000179.1 GCA_023430325.1 Bacteroidota bacterium
TGCATCGATCTGGGGATCCATGGACTTCATGCCGAGTTGATCCGCATGGTGGGCCGCATGAAATACCGCAGCTCCTACGGCCAGAACCTGTTGCAGCACAGCCGCGAAGTGGCCAACCTGAGCGCCATAATGGCCGCAGAACTGGGCCTGAACCCGAAAGCCGCGAAACGTGCGGGATTGCTGCATGATATCGGCAAGGTGCCTGATGAGGAGCCGGAATTGCCACACGCCATCCTGGGCATGAAGCTCGCTGAGAAATATGGCGAGAAGCCGGATGTCTGCAACGCGATCGGTGCCCACCATGATGAGATCGAGATGACCACGTTGCTCAGCCCGATCATACAGGCCTGTGACGCGATAAGTGGTGCACGACCCGGTGCCCGCCGTGAAGCGGTGGAAGCCTACATCCAGCGGTTGAAGGACCTGGAAAGCCTGGCGATGAGCTTCAATGGTGTCACCAAGGCCTTCGCGATCCAGGCCGGTCGTGAGCTGCGTGTGATGGTGGAGAGCGAGAAGATCACCGATGCGCAGAGCGATGAGCTCAGCATGCACATCGCCGATCGCATCATGAACGAGATGACCTATCCAGGCCAGGTGAAGATCACCGTGATCCGCGAGAAACGTTCTGTGGCGGTGGCTAAATAGTTGTCAGTTGCCGGTTGTCAGTTGACAGTAAAATGCCGCCCTCCGATCAACTGACAGCTGACAACGGACAACCTTCCCTCAAGGACATTTTCCAATGGGAGGTGCGATCATGGTCACGCGCGTTACCGCTATGGGAAAAGCACATCTCGGCCGATCGGCCGCTGAAAGCCCTCGGCATCGGTGAGCGTGAAGGTGGCCTGAGCTTGTGGCTCGCAAGCAAGGGCATCGATGTGGTGTGTACGGATCTGCGTCCGTTGCCGGAAACCACAGCCCAATTGCATCAGCGGTATGGTGTCTCCGATCGGATCACCTATGCGCAAGCGGATGCCACCTCCTTACAGTTCCCTGAACGGAGTTTTGACATCGTTTTCTTCAAGAGCGTGATCGGTGCACTCGGATCGAAAGACGCACAGATGCAGGCGATCAACGAGATATATCGTGTGCTGAAGCCTGGTGGAAAGTTGCTGTTCGCGGAAAATCTCCATGGTTCTCCATTGCACGGCTGGCTCCGGAAGCGCTACGTGGCCTGGAATGAATACTGGCGCTACCTCGATCCCATCGATGATCGCGACCTGTTCGATCGGTTCAGCAAACTGGATGACGGAACCACCGGTTTCATCGCGAACCTCGGCAGGAGTGAAGCGCAGCGTGATCTATTGGCACGGATCGATGCATTGCTGAAACCGCTTGTACCGCAGCGACAACGGACGATCTGGTTCGGGGTGGCGGAGAAGTAGAGTAAAACAAATGACAGTAAAATGGTTGCTGTCGGTATGTGTTTGATGGTGAGTATATTGGCGTTTGGAAAGCCAGTGTGCGCCGATATCGCGATATACCATTGGCCGCAATTGAAAATGTGAGACCTTTACCAGATGAAGAATCTAAGCTTTGTTCTATTTTTTATAGTTTGGTACAATTCCGTTTACGCTCAGCTTTCGCCGAAAGGTGTTGGCCGCATCATGGAGGTAAATAATGCGAACATTTATTTCGAAGAGTACGGACAAGGTGAACCTCTTTTTTTACTGCACGGGTTCCTAGGCACGGCGGATAGTTGGAAAGAATTCATCGAAGCATATTCACAGAATTACCGCGTAATTATCTGGGACATGCGTGGACATGGTCGTTCAAGTGACCCGAATGATGAAAGCGATTTTAAGCACCAACAGGCTGCGCGGGATCTGTTGGAGCTGATGGAAATATTGAAGATAGATAAGGCTAAGGCAATTGGTCACAGCTCCGGAGGTATTACAATTTTGTATGCCGCCACCATGTCCCCTGATAAATTTGATGCGATCATTCCGGTCTCCGCACAGAGTTTCTATTCAGAGCCCGTCCGGGATTGGATAAAAAGTAGGATCTGGGAGAAATATTTTGACCATGAGGAGTTGGAACGATTACATGGTCCCGAAAAGGCAGGCTTACTGAAGCAACAATTTTTTGGATTCGGAACATTGACAGGGGATCCATTGATCTCTAAAGAAGAACTAGCCAAGATCAGGGCAAGGACACTTATAGTTCATGGTGATGACGACTTCATTCCCGTTTCTCATGCCTGGGACATATATCAGAATATTCCAGGAGCCAGGATCTGGATCTCTCCCAACACCGGACATTTGCCGCACTATGGGATCGAGAACGGCCTGGATTTCATAAGACGAACACAGGATTTCTTGAAAGGAGATAACTGGTGATACTTTGAATTTCAAAAGCAGCCATCACTCATTGAACTCGATCGCTTCCCGGTCGATCGCCTGGATATGCCGATCCGCGAACTCGTTTTACTATTGATAGATCACTATTCGTTCTGCAGAAAATACTTAGCTGACCAGGACGCAAGATGGATCCAGCTGTGAGCCGTTCACCCCCAATTCCGCGCATACCAAGGCACAGCCTTCGCCAACCCTTCCTGCAAACTGAATTTCGGTTCGTAACCAAGCAGCTTTCCCGCCTTCGTTATATCCGCCAGCGAATGACGCACATCACCAGCTCGCCCGGCCACATGTTCGATCGGAACATCGGCCATCGCAGGATCGATCTTCACCATTTCCGTGCGCAATAGTTCGATCAGCTCGATCAAGGTCGTACGCTTTCCGTAGGCCACGTTGTACAATTCGCCCTGGCATTCCGGATCGTCGCACTTCAGGGCCGCGAGCACGGCTTGAACGGCATTTCCCACATAGGTGAGATCGCGGCTTTGAAGTCCATCGCCATGTACCTGGAGGGGGCGCTTCTTAAGGAATTGCCGGATGAAACTGGGGATCGCCGCTGCATACGGCCCTTCCGGATCCTGGCGTTCACCGAACACGTTGAAGAACCGAAGACCGATCGTATCGAAGCCGTGCAGCCGATGATACAGCCTTCCATAATGTTCATTCGTCAACTTCGTGATCGCATACGGGGAGAGGGGCATGCCGGTGCGTTCCTCCCTCTTCGGAAGTTCCCGGTCATCACCATATACGCTGGAACTCGATGCGTACACCAGTTTCCTTACACCAGATCTACGGGCACCCTCCAGTACATTGAGAAAGCCTGTGACATTCGTGGTATGCGTAGCGATAGGATCGTCTATGGAGCGAGGTACCGATCCAAGGGCCGCATGATGCACCACCATGTCCACGTTCTTCAGCGCTGCCAGCACATCTGCTTCCGATCGTATGTCACCTTCCATCAACTCGAAGCGTGCTGAGCCGTCCAGCTGTTGAATGTTCGACCGGCGGCTCGTGGCGAAATTGTCCATGCAACGAACGGCCGCGCCAGCATCGATCAGCGCATCACAGACATGGCTGCCGATGAAGCCGGCACCGCCGGTGACAAGAATGGTGATACCTTCAAAATCCATCGTGCCCCCAAAATTAGAGGCCGCTGCGATCTATGCCGGTTGCCAGACCATGATCCTGCGGTCATCGCCAGCGGTCACCAAGCGATCGCCCACCCAGAGCAGATCGTTCACCGAATGTGAGTGTCCACCGACACTTTTGTCCAGCCGCTGCACAGGCTCCAGATCGAAGGCGTTCCAGAGCTTGGCCGTTTTATCGCGACCACCCGTGGCGCAGATGCTTCCATCGCAATTGAACGCAATGCGGTAGATGGCCCCTTTGTGTGCAGGAATGTCAAGGATCTTCTTCAGGCCATCGGTGCGCCAGAGAAAAAGATGACCGTTCTTGCCACCGCCGATCAGCACCGGTTTCGATGGATGGAAGACCACACTACTGATCCCGTTCACTGCTGAAGAAGCATCATCGAAAGTATCGGCGCTCATCGTTTCGTTGAACAGGACGGTCTCCAGTAGGCGCACCGATCCATCGTTGGAGGCCACCGCCAGATTGCTGCCATCGATCGTTACCGCCAGGTCGCGCACCTTTTCTTCGCTCATGGGCATGTGCCGCATCAACCGCAACTGCTTTTCGCACTGGTCTATCTCCCATACCGAGACCGATCCATCACCGGCCGCACAGGCCACACGCGCAGGATCTATCATGCCGATGCGGAAGATCCCTTTCGAGTGCACCTTGTAATGATGCAATTCCTTCCGCGATCGCAGGTCCACCAGATGCAGCCCACCGCTCTCGGTACCGATCAGCAACAGGCAGGACCCCGGATGCAGGTACAGGCTGAAGATCGCCTCGCCCACATCCACCATCTGTTCCCCTTTGTCGCCGGCCTGCAGGTCCCAGAGCACCACCGTGCCATCGCCACTGCCACTGAAAAAGCGGTTGTCGCCAAAGGCCGTCGCCAGGGCATAGATCGCGCCGCGATGCCCAGTGAGTTCGATCGGCCGGTACATGCCCCGAAGTTCGGCAACATCCGCGCGTTTCCTCCTTCGTGTGATGAATGGTCGATATCGAGGTCCTTTTGGGCGCCTTATCGGGCTATCCGCTCTAGTTGG
>JAEZAU010000081.1 GCA_023430325.1 Bacteroidota bacterium
CATGCGTCAGCGCGTTAGCGATAGAAGCGGAAAGCCTGGACTACCGAAGGCGTAGCCGAAGGTAGGAGGACTTGCAGCGTAAAGCGCGACCCGCCTTCGCTGAAGCTTCGGCGGGCCTGCCCGCGATCCGTGATGTTCACGGCGGGGAACGCCCAAATTTTCGCGAACACCTTTCCTGGGCAATACGCGATCTAGCGGAGTGGACCGATCATCTGATCATCTAATTCTCTGATCTTCTGATCGAGTTCTCCACTCTATACCCACAGGACAGTGATCGCTGCCCATGATCTCATTGAGGATGAAAGCGCTCTTCACTTTAGAAATGAACGCCTCATTCACGAGCACGTAATCGATGCGCCAGCCGATGTTCTTGGCACGGGCACCGAAGCGCTGGTTCCACCAACTGTACCTCACTTCGGTGGGGTGCATGTGGCGGAACGTATCAACGAAGCCGGCGTTGAGCAGATCGGTGAGCGCATCGATCTCCACCTGCGTGTAACCGGCGGTCTTGTTGTAGTTGGCCTTCGGGCGTGCGATGTCGATCTCCTGGTGCGCCACATTGAGATCGCCGGTGAAAATGACGGGCTTACCTTCTTTGAGTTGATCGCTGAGATGTTGTTGCAACGCTGCGAACCAGATCTTTTTGAACGGAAGCCGCTTCAGGTCGGCACCGGCGTTCGGCACGTAGGCATTGACGATGACATGATCGGAGAACGTGGCGGTGATCACGCGGCCTTCCATGAGATGTTCCTTTCCGCAGTCCAGCCCGTATTCCACTTTCAAGGGCATTTCGCGGCTGAGGATGGCAGTTCCGCTGTAACCCGGTTTCTCGGCGCTATGGACATGGATGTGGTACTCCTGCAGATCGCCGAGCGCTTCGATGGTCTGGTGCTCTGAAGCCTTCACTTCCTGGAAACAGACGATGTCGGCACCGATCTTCTCCAGCGATGCATGCAGGCCTTTATTGGCAATGGCGCGGATGCCATTGACATTGAAGGAAACAAGCTTCATGACCGATCAACGCTGCACCACGAACCGCGCCTGCCGCATGTATCCATTCTCGATAGTACGCACGCTGTAGGTACCATTGGACAGGCTGGAAACGTCAACACCGCGATGCATATCGGCAGCACGAAGGGTGAACAAGTTGCGGCCGAGGACATCCACTATTTCCAGCTGAACATCCGGATCGATGCCACTGCTCACCGGCAGGAAGATGCGATCGGTGGCCGGTGATGGGAAGATGTCAAAAGTTGCGATCGGGGAGCGATCAGCGATACCGGATGAAACATCGGGCACCACTTTACCCATCTGGTGCAAAGTGGCGTTCACATACCAGATATGACCGTCAGGACCCACTTCGATACCCATGATGCCAGGCGATCCGGTGGCGATGCGGCCCATTTCGGCGAACGTGGGATCGGCCAGATCATAAACGATTATCTCTCCGGTGGCATGATCGCTCACCAACAATCGATCGCCGATGATATCGATGCCTGCAGGTTGCGCAAGGCCGCTGCTCACCACCACATCCCACTCATAACCTGTAACAGTGGAATATTCGGCGTAGGGTTCATACACCGTGAATGCTCCAGGTCCAGAGACCGATCCGGTATTGGTATTGAGGCGAAGCACCCGCTGGCCACCATGATCCACCACATAGAGCCAACCGCTGGTCTTCTGAAGAACGGCATGGCTCACGATGTGATCGTTGGGATCCTTGGTGATCGAAAAATCGGCGTAGCGGCGAATGATGGCATCGAGGTGATAATCCTGGCCGGGACCATGGTCCATGCGAAAATCGTTCATCACGATGTCGCTGTTGTAACCATCCACCACCCAGAAACGGTTCCAGAAGTCGTGGGCGATGCCCTGGCTGTTGGGGTTGGCGTGCACCATGTCCAGATGGCTGCCCAACGGCCCGAAACCGGCCTGCGCATAGATAGCAGGATCGCTGCTCCACAAGGTGGGGCCGGTGAACGGGGGTGGCCCGTTATGGTTCGCATCGAACACACCCGGGCTTGTGGCGAAGTTCCCATTGTCGGCGAACGCGATCCCTGATGGGATGCTCATGAAATGCCATGCGTTGGGATCCCGTTGCCAGAGCCAGGTCATGTTCGCACCACCATTGGGATCGAAAAGACGGACGGTGCTTCCACCGGTGTTCTCCACGTCCTTGTTGATGATCCACAATTCATTGCGATCGGGATCGGGGTGAAAGGCCAGATCACGCGGCACCAAGACATCCTGATCATCGTCCGCGATCACTTCCACCGTAGGCGTTCCCCAGAAATAGTTATCGATCAACATGGGGATCGCCGGTGATACATGAGCATCCGTGGTGGCCACATCGTTATCAGGCATCATGTCCGCCTCGCCGTTGATGTTGCTGGCCCACACAGCGACCGCATGATCGCCCGCAGCTGCCGGCACCCACGGTGTCTCATGTTCAAAGGTGTATTCTTCGAAAGGTGCGATAGAGACACCCGAAATGTTCACCACCACCGGCGCTCCACCATCCACCGAATAGTTCAGATCGAAACTGGTCACTGTTGTACCGCCGACATTCTTCACATCGCCACGCACCACGTTCACGTCACCGGCGCGGCTGTAGATCGGCACGCGGCTTTGTACAACGGTCATGTCATAGGCGGCTGGCGGTTGCACTGTGAAGGTGAACACATCACTGGCTCCTTCGCCGAGGAATTGCGCCACGGTCATCCCATCTATGATCACGTTGAACGTGCCGCCACCATCGCCCCAATCATCCGCCCAGAAAATATCGAATTGTGCACCGTTGGCCAGGCACCATGGCCCTTCCATTATCGTGGCATTGTTCGCATAACCCTGCACGATCTGCTGCTGTCCCCCGGCACCATTACATCCCACGGCCGTGCTGCCTCCACTGAAAAGTGTACCATTGCCACACGCGTTCCCGTTGGGCAAAAGCTCCCAATAGGTCTCGTAGCCGTAATCGTCGGTGATCACCTGTATGTGTACCTCGCTTTCGCCAGTGGGGCATTGGGCCAGGGCGATCGTGGGCACCGATAGACATGCAATGAACAGGAAGGGTAATGCTCTCGTCATGGGTCCGAAGTTAGCTCATGGCCGTTCGTTCAACTTACCGATCATTGTCATTCTTGGGGTCTTGGGCGTGCCTTCGGCCGGGTGCTCCGCTGTAGCTGCCTTGTTCCGGTGGGTTCGGCTGCCGCTGCGGGGGCTTCCTTGCGTCAGCCGCCTCGCTGGCGCCGCACCACACCTCCCCTGCGGCAGGCTGCCGCTGCGCCCCCTCACGCAGATCAGTGTACCACCATCAGATGGGCGGGCAATATCCGGGCGCGCACCTCTTTCACCTTGCCCTTGTGGTCACCATCCACCTGAAAATGGACCTTTCGGGTAGACTGGATCTGTACCTCACGGGCTTGCAGCACTTCGATCCGTTGCGGATCGAACCTTCTTCGGGCGATCAACGAATCCCATAGGTCCCGAAGACCGAATTTGCGCACGAGCACCAATTCGAACAGCCCATCATCCAGCTCGCCGATCTTGTTGATTGTGGCCCCCGTACCGTACTTGCGCGCGTTGGCGAGCACCACCATGAACACCGATCGTTCCACCTCCTCCCTTTCTGTGCGCAGCTTCACCTTGAACCTTTCGCTCTTCAGCAGCACTTTCACCGATAGCCGCGCATACACCAACATCCCCCTCGCCGGTGTTTGTTCGAACAGTTTGATCAGCCGGGCGTTCAGACCGAGGTCGGCCAGATGCAGGCACAGTTGCTTTTCATTGATCAGAACTGCATCCATCGGTCGGGGCTCCCGATCTTTCAAGATCTCCAGGGCCTGTTCCGGATCGGCCGGTATTCCTAGATCGGTGGCCATGCCGTTCGCCGATCCACAGGGAATTATCCCCATTGCCACACCCGTTCCACCGACCACACTGGCTATCAGGTTCACCGTGCCATCACCACCAACGGCCACCACCCTGTCCGGCCTATGCTTTTCGATCGCAAGCTTCACAGATCGTCGCCGATCCTCCCCATTTTCAAGCGTCAGGATGATCGTTTCATGACCGGTCCCCGCAAAATGCTGGTGTATGATCGTATGCCAGTCCCGTCCACGCTTGCGGCCGGCACCGGGGTTCACACAGAAGAGTAATTTCAGCGGGTGCTCCATCGGCTGGCGCTCATCTTGCCGGGCAATAGCACAGCGCGTACCAGTAGCAGATGACAGGATCCGCAAGCACTCCCCGCAACGGCCGGCATGGGCTGAAGGTAAAGGTGTACGATGGGTATGGCGACGCCGATGATATCATCATTTACGGGCATGTTCTTCGATCGGGATACCACCATGATGCATCACCTCACAAGGGCCTGTTCCGGAATTCGTTGCAGCTTCTCCGGTTGTTCATGCTGGAGCCAGCCCCCAACGCGGTGGTGCGGCTCCGATGGATGGGTGCCGATCTGCAGACCATTACCGATGATCAAGGTTCTTTCAAGTTCGAATGGAAGCCTCGCGAGCCACCACCGCCCGGCTGGCACAAGATCACCGTACATCTCACTGAACACCGTGGCCACCATGTGGATGTTGTCGGGCACGCGCGCATCTTCGCGCCCCACCCCGGCCAATTCGCCATCATCTCGGACATTGATGATACGTTCCTCATTTCGCACTCGGGCAACATGCGCAAACGCCTCAAAGTGCTGCTCACCAGGAGCGCTCCTTCACGTAAGCCGTTCAAGGATGTGGTGAAGCATTACCAGGCCCTATCCAAAGGTACCGGCACACAACAGGAACCTACTCCCTTCTTCTACGTCTCCAGTTCGGAATGGAACCTGTACGATTACCTGCGATCGTTCTTCAGAACGCACGGTCTGCCGGATGGCATCCTGCTCTTGAGCCCGCTGAAAAGACTCTCGAACTTCTGGCGCACCGGCCAGGGGAAACACTCATTGAAGTTCATCCGCATAGCGCGGATCATCAATTCATATCCTGATCATCGGTACATTCTTCTTGGTGACGATACGCAGCAGGATCCGTACATCTACCAGCAGATCGCCGAACACCATCCCGATCGTGTGCTCGCCGTCTATATCAGGTGTGTGAAGCGTGCGAACCACGCGGCCGTTAAGGCGATCATCGATGGTCTGGTGGAAAAAGGGATCCATTGTTGTTACTTCAAGCACAGTAGTGAAGCGATGGAGCATTCCCGATCGATAGGGCTTATCGAATGAAATATCACGACCAATGGAAATAGGCAGAAGAACATGGTGCATACCGGAAGGTTACATCCCTTCGGAAAGCACGGGGCCCGCCCCGGCGATGACCAGCCATGAGACAGCGTGCATCCTCAACGCTACGGCAAGGCCGGCAAATGTGCAGATCATGATCTACTTCGCAGATCGCGATCCCGCAGGGCCTTATACGGTGATCGTTCCCCCGAAAAGGACATTGCACCTTCGCTTCAATGACCTCACCGAGCCGGAGCCTGTGCCACGCGATACCGATTATTCCAGCACATTCATCAGCGATGTTCCCATTGTGGTGCAACACACCCGGCTGGACAGCCGGCAGAGCGAGAACGCATTGATGACCACGATCGCCTTTGCCAATTGATGAACATGTTGCGATCATTCATCCTCTTTCCCACCGATGTCGATCAGAAATAGCCGCGAATGGTATCGTAATGCCGTATTCTATTCGCTTGATGTAAAGACGTTCAAGGACAGCGATGGCGACGGCATGGGCGATCTGAAGGGCCTCATCTCCAAGCTCGATCATCTCACATGGCTCGGTGTGGACTGCCTTTGGCTGCTGCCGTTCTATCCATCGCCGTTGCGGGACAATGGCTATGATGTGAGCGATTATACCAATGTGGATCCACGGCTGGGATCGCTCGATGAGTTCGATCTGTTCATCAAAGAGGCCACAAAGCGTAAACTGAAGGTCATGATCGATCTGGTGATCAACCACACTTCGATCGACCATCCTTGGTTCAAGAATGCGCGTACCAGCCTTGATTCACGATACAGACATTATTACGTATGGCACAAAGATCCCGACCACGGTAAGGTGAAGGTGGTGTTCGATCATGTGGAGGAAAGTGTCTGGGCGCATACACCGGAAACGGATATGTACTACCTGCACCGCTTCTACAAGGAACAACCCGACCTCAACCTGAGCCATCCCGATGTGCAGGAGGAGATACTGCGTATCATGGATTTCTGGATGGACCGTGGGGTGAGCGCCTTCCGCGTGGATGCGGCCCATATGATCACCGACCCGGTGGAAGTTGAGAAGACCGACTACCACAGCATGCACAAGCTATTCAATAAGATGAGGGATCATCTGGAGCAGCGATCCCCGGATGGTGTGTTGCTTGCCGAGGCCAACGTACCACCTGGAAAACTGGCCGATTATTTCAACGATGGAGAGGGCGATGCACGCATGCACATGCTCTTCAATTTCGTGGGGAATAAGTATGCGATGCTGGCTCTGGCGCGTGAACGTGCCGATGCGTTGAAGAAAGGGCTCGGCCTTTATGAACCTGTGAAAGCAGGGCATTGGATGAACTTCGTGCGGCATCATGATGAGCTCAACATGGAGCAACTGTCAGATGAGGAACGAGCCGAACTGTTCGCTGCTTTTGCTCCGCAGGAGAAGATGCGCGCGCTCAACGGCATTCGCAGAAGGTTGCCGCCCATGGTGGCGAACGATCGAAGGCGGATGGAACTGATGTATGAGATCATGTTCAGCCTGCCCGGAACGCCGCTCATCAATTATGGCGAAGAGATCGGTATGGGTGACGACCTATCACTGAAGGGGCGATATGCGGTGCGTACGCCGATGCAATGGGATGGCTCGACCAATGGCGGTTTCTCATCAGCACCGAAAGAACAACTCTATTTGCCCGTCATTGATGAAGGTGAATTCGCACATCACCACCTCAACGTTGAAGCTCAACTCGGCGATCCAGGTTCGTTCATGCATTTCATGCGGGATCTGATCGCTCGCAGGAAAGCACATCCGATATTAGGTACCAGTGAATGGAGAATGCTCGCGACCAATGATGATCGAACGATCGCACTGCTCTATCGCGGCCGTTCTGAGAACGTTCTCGTGGTACACAATTTTTCACGCGATCAGCTAACGCTGGAGATCGCTCCTGGAGAGGATCTTCTGGATCCGGCCGATGTCATCTCAGGTGCGCCGATCGATCTGAAGAAGATCGATCTTCTCCCGTATGGATCGTTATGGATAAAGTTGGAGAACAAACTGTAGATAGATCGTGGCACAGATCGGATATCACGCTTCGCACGAGCAATTCGCTCCCAGTCAACTGTTGCAACTGGCGCAACAAGCCGAAAAGGCAGGCTTCCAGTTCTGTCTTTCATCCGATCATTTCCATCCATGGAGCGGATCACGGGGGCAGAGCGGTTTTTCGTGGAGCTGGCTCGGGGCGGCCATGGCAGGCACATCGATCCCTTTCGGTGTGGTCACCTGCCCGGTGTATCGGTATCATCCGGCGATCATCGCGCAGGCCGCCGCCACTTTGGATGAGATGTTCCCCGGCCGGTTCTTTCTATGCGCTGGCAGTGGCCAGGCATTGAACGAAGCGATCACCGGCGAACGATGGCCAGCGAAGGAAGAGCGCAACCAGCGGCTGAAGGAGGGTGTGCAAATGATCCGCGCGCTCTGGACCGGCGAAGAGACAACGCAGAAAGGTCTGGTACAGGTGGAACAGGCGAAGCTTTACACCAAGCCTCGAACAGATATCCCGATCATTGGTGCGGCGCTTACGGAAGAGACCGCTCGCTGGGCCGGCACGTGGGCTGATGGCCTGATCTCGGTGGCTGGTGAGCCAGAGCAAACAAAGACGATCATCGATGCTTTCCGATCGAATGGTGGCAAGGGCAGACCGGTCCTGTTGAAAGTGCAGGTAAGCTTCGCGAAGGATCGGAAGAAAGCGTTGGAAGGAGCCTACGATCAATGGAAGACCAACGTGTTCGGCAGCAAGGCACAGGCTGATCTACGAAGTCCGGCCCAGTATGATGAATTGGCAAAGACCGTAAGGCCGGAGGACATGGAGAAACACGTGCTCATCTCCAACGATCCGCATGAATACATCGATCGGTTACGTCAGTATTTCGATCTCGGTGCGGAGAAACTCTCGATCCACAATGTGAACCGCGATCAGGAAGGTTTTATTGATTTCTTTGGGCGGGAAGTGTTGCCGGGGCTTGAAGTGAACACCGATCAATAGATCATCTGGAAGTTCAAATGTTCCTTTGTTGCTTCATACTCATTGATGACATGATCACGCAACTCATCATTCTTTTCCAGGAATGAGTAGACGCGCTCGGTGAAATAACGCAGCCGTTCATCGGTGATCGGCCTTCGAAGCTCCTCCACATCATCTCCTACGGCCTCGCGTATGAATGCGAATGGATCATCCAGTCGGTGGACCGCCTGGTAAGCGAATGCATTATAGAACGTCGTATGCTGGGTTTGCGGAAGTTCCAGCACCTCATTGATACCAACACACACATGCTGGACCACTTCCCCTTCGCTGCGATGCACGTAAAAGAAACGCGAGACGATCTTCATCAGGCTGTCCAGATGGATCGGAGGTACAATGCTCTTATTGATCGCGGCCAGATAGATCCTTTGGAAAGCGGTATCGCGATCGAGACTTGCATTCAATTCATTTCTGATCCGTGGGATGTCCGGGATCCATTCTTCTAATTTGAATTGAAGACCGTAAGCATCCGAATGCATCGAATGAAGGTACATCAAGGCCGGCCAGAGAGCGGTACAACGCGCCGAGAGCATGGGATCGGCAAGCATACTATCCGGATCGAAACTTAGGTATTGGTCACCTTCAGCGTCGATGATCTTCGCAGTGAACAGATCTGAGAACCTGTTACCAGTCCAAAGATCCTGCGCTGATGACCCTATCGTTGTGACGATGGAAAGGATGAAGAGGAGGGATCGCATGCGTGGAAAGATCTTATTGAATTGATCCGATCATACAAACTTAACGCATTTGCGCGAGGGATAGAAGCGGCACCCCGCAGCGCAGCGAGGAGTACAGCGGATAGCCCGACCCATAGGGGCGCGCCCAAATAACGAGGCCCGCCATTTGCTGCAAACTCCCTTAT